>JAGQRA010000498.1 GCA_020425885.1 Planctomycetota bacterium
AGTCGCTGTTCGTCGGCGACTACTCGGCGCCGCACGGCGGTTGGGTGACGCTGGCCCCAGCCCTGCCCGGCGTGGTGCAGCACCGCAAGATGAACGGCGACCACTTCATCCTCAGCGCCGGCGCCTTCCTGGCCTGCTCGCCAGGGGTCGAGCTCAAGACCCGGTTCGGCGGCTTCCGCTACATGTTCGGCGGCAAGGGCGCCTTCTTCCTCGAGGTCTCCGGCCGCGGCGATCTGTTCTACAACTGCTACGGCGCCATGGTCGAGAAGGAGGTCGAGGGAACCTTCACCGTCGACACCGGCCACGTCGTCGCCTGGGATCCCAGCCTCGAGTACACCGTCGGCGGCATGGGCGGCGTCAAGCAGACGCTGTTCTCGGGCGAAGGGTTGGTGATGAAGTTCTCCGGTCGCGGACAGTTGCTGCTGCAGACGCGAACGCTCAACGACTCGGCCGGCTGGCTCAGCCCCTTCTGCATCGGGTGATGCCGCGACCATGAACATCGAGATCCAACAACGGGGCGCGTTCGGCTCGGCGCTGGTCACGCTCGAGCCCGGCGAATCCTTCGTCTCCGAATCGGGCGCGATGTTCCGCGCCTCCGACAACATCGACTTCGACGTCACGACCCGGAGCCGCGGCAAGGGCGGGCTGCTCTCGGGACTGAAGCGGATGCTCGGCGGCGACAGCTTCTTCCTGTCGACCTATCGTTGCCGCGACGACTCACCGGGCGAGGTCGGCCTGGCGCCGACCCTGCAGGGCGAGGTCCGGATCGTGCCGGTGGACCGATCGACGCCATGGCTGTGCGCCGGCGGCAGCTACCTCGGTTCGTCGCCCGAGCTCGAACTCGACACCCAGTTCCAGGGCTTCAAGGGCCTGCTCTCCGGCGAGCGGCTGTTCTTCATGAAGGTGACCGGCCACGGCGACCTGCTGGTCAACGCGTTCGGTCGCATCACCGAGCTCGAGGTCCAGGATCGCATGATCGTCGACACCGGCCATGTCGTCGCCTTCGAGGAAGGCATCGACTACCGCATCACCAAGGCCGGCAAGTCGTGGCTGTCGTCGATGACCGCGGGCGAGGGCTTCGTGCTCGAGATCAACGGCCGCGGCAAGGTCCTCGTGCAGTCGCACAACCCCAAGGAGTTCGGCACCGCGCTCGGCAAGCGGCTGCCGCCACGGAAGAACTGATGCGCTACGAGATCCTGACCAAACCGAGTTACAGCCTGGTCGAGGTCGCGCTCGACGGCGGCGAGCAGATCGTCGGCGATTCGGGCGCGATGGCGTGGATGGAGGGCGACATCGAGACCACGACCTCGACCCGCGGCGGCTTCCTCGCCGGCATGAAGCGGAAGCTCCTATCCGGCGAGAGCTTCTTCCAGAACACCTTCACCGCCGGCGGCCGCGGCGGCCGCATCGGCTTCGCACCCGGGATCCCCGGTGACGTGCTGAGCCACGAGCTCGAGGACGGCGAGCTGTTCCTGCAGAAGGGCGCCTACCTCGCCTCGACGCCGGGCATCGAGTGCAACTCGAAGTTCGAAGGGCTGCGCGGCCTGTTCAGCAACGGCTTGTTCGTGCTGCGCTGCACCGGTACCGGCCTGATGTTCTTCCACGCCTACGGCGACATCCAGCAGGTCGAGGTCGATGGCGACTACCTCCTCGACAACGGCTACGCGGTGGCGTGGCAGCCGAGCCTGCAGTGGGAGATGACGCGGGCCAGGCGCAAGATCCGCGCGTTCCTGTTCGGCGATCAGCTGCTGCTGCGCTTCCGCGGCCGCGGCACGCTGTGGGTGCAGTCGCGCAGCCCGCATACGCTGGCCAACTTCGCGCACCCCTACCGGCCGGTGAAGCGCAACAACGATTAGCGCGTCAGTGCCGCCAGGTGCGGACCGGCTGGCCGTTGACCAGGATCGTGACCTGATCGCCGCGCTGCATGCCGCCGGGCACCGGCACCGAGATGCTGCCGCTGCCGTTGGCGCCGAGGACCAGCATGCCGGTCGCCTTCTGGCCGCCGTTCACCCATACCGTGACGTTGCCGTTGGCCGGGCCGCCGGTGATGTTGACGTTGATATTGCCGCGGACGTAGTCGGCCGCGACTCCCATGCCGGCGGCGAGCGGCACGTTGACGTCGAAGATCGCCGAGCAGGTGAAGTTCGTGAACGCGAGCTGCGAGGCCTGGTCGAGCATGACGCCCTGGGCGAACAGCGGCAGGCCGTTGGCGACGGGCCACCGCGCCAAGAGCTGCAGGCCCCCCTGGCCCAAACCGTCGAGCGGGGTGAAGCCGTAGGGCGCAACGTACAGCGGGTCGATCATCAGCCCGCCGTAGATGCCCGGGAACTGCAGCGGCCCGGGCGACTGCCGCAGCGAGAACAGCAGGTAGCCGACGCCGCGCGGCGGGCCGTTGAAGTGGAAGTCGTAGATCGCCAGGCCGGCATTCGGGTCCTGCGTCACGTGGCTGTCGAGGTTCTGCGCCGTTGCCGGGGCGAGCAGCGCGGAGGTGAGGGCGGCGAAGAAGACGTTGGTGAGGAGCTTGGTCATGGTTCTGTCTCTGGGTCGTGGCGCGGCCGGGATTGGCGTTGCGCTCGTGAGACCTACACCGGCAGCGAACCTCGGCAGCGGAGGAGAAAGTCCGACAATCGCCGGCGGGCCCGTTAGGATCCGGCCCGCGCGATGTCGACCTTCCAACAGCTCATCCTCGATCTGCAGACCTACTGGGACAAGCAGGGCTGCGCGCTGCTGCAGCCCTACGACATGGAGGTCGGCGCCGGCACCAGCCACACCGCGACGTTCCTGCGGGCGATCGGTCCCGAGCCGTGGAAGGCCGCCTACGTGCAGCCGTCGCGCCG
>JAGQRA010000499.1 GCA_020425885.1 Planctomycetota bacterium
CGCCGAGATCGCGTTGCTTGCGGTCGGGGCGCCGACCGGCGATAGACTGACCGCCGAGGTCGGTTTGGTGCAGAAGCTCCTGAATCGGTCCGAAGCCACCGCCGGCGCCGTCTCCCTGCACCAGGCCGACCTTACCGAGGCAATGCCACCCCTACCCGGACCGAGCCGCGAACTGTTCCGCACCTTCCTCGCCGTCAATCGTCAGCTGGCGCAGGAGACCGACCTCGACAAGGCGATGCGGCACCTGCTCGATGCCGCGGTGACGTTGACCGGCGGCCGTCAGGGCTACCTGCTCGTGACCCGCGAGGGCGGCGTGCAGCGTGAGTTCGACAGCGGTGATCCGGGAGCTGCCGGCCAGGCCTTCAGTCGGTCGTTGGCGCATCGCGCGATCGACCGGCAACGCACGCTGACCGGTATCGATGGTCTCGCCGACCGCGAGCTGCAGGAGATGCCGTCGATCCGCAACCTCGCCGTCCGGTCGGCGATCTGCGCCCCGTTCCGTTCGGCGGGCGGCACCAGCGGCGCGATCTACGTCGAGCATCCCGGACGCGCCGATGTCTTCGACGACAGCGACAAAGAGGCCCTCGAGGTGCTCGCCGATCAGGCTGCCATCGCCGTCGATCGCATGCTGCGTGAGGAGGAGCTGGCGGCCGAGCTGCAGCAGAGTCGCCGCCAGCTCGCGGTGGCCACGCGCGGCCGCCGGAAGCCGACCCGCCTGCTCGGCGACAGTCCGCCGATGGTCGCGCTGCGGGCCGAGATCGACAAGCTGGCCGGGCTCGAGCTGCCGATCCTGGTGATCGGCGAGACCGGGACCGGCAAGGAACTCGTCGCGCGCGCGCTGCACGAACAGGGCGGGCGCAGCAAGCAGCCGTTCGTCGCCGAGAACTGTTCGGCGCTGCCCGCCGAGCTGCTCGAACGGGAGCTGTTCGGGCACATGAAGGGCGCCTTCACCGGCGCCGACAGCGATCGCCCCGGGCTGCTCGAGCTGGCCAGCGGTGGCACGTTGTTCCTCGACGAGGTCGGCGACATGCCGCCGGCGATGCAGGCCAAGCTGCTGCGGGCGCTGCAGGAGCAATCGATCCGCCGCGTTGGCGGCAGCGAGATGATCCGGCTCGACCTGCGGCTCGTGGCGGCGACCCACAAGGACATCCGCGCCATGGTCGAGCGCGGCGAGTTTCGCGAGGACCTGTTCTTCCGCCTCGCCGCCGTCGAGTTGCGGGTGCCGCCGCTGCGCGAGCGCGGTCAGGACATCGCCAAGTTGGCCGGTCACTTCCTCGGTCAGCACGCGAGCCAGCTCGGCCGGACGCTGCGCTTCGACCAGGGCGTCATCAAGGCGATGCAGGCCTACCCGTGGCCCGGCAACGTGCGCGAGCTCGACCACGTCGTGGCGCGCGCGGCCCTGTTGACCGAGGGCGAGGCGATTCTGGATCTGCAGCTGCCGACCGTCCACCGGGCCGAGGTCGCGGTCGAGACCGTCGCTGCCGTTGCAAGCGCTGCGGCGGGGCCGGTGGTGCCGTTGAAGGAGGTCGAGCGGGCCGCGATCGCCGCCGCCATCCAGCACTTCGGCGGCGACAAGGCGAAGAGCGCCCGCGCCCTCGGCATCTCGCGCACGGCCCTCTACGAGAAGCTCAAGCGCTACGAGATCGGCTGACCGATCCAGCTCGACCGGCGCGCTGCCGACCGAGTGTCCGGCTTGCGGACGCGGCCACCCGATAGCGATCGGAATCCGTGCGTGGTCGCCGACACCCCCGGTCTGGCACGCCCATTGCCTTGCCGCTCGTTGTCTTGAACCAGAACCAACGAGAGAGAGAACAATGAAGCCTGCCCTGATGCTCGCGACGCTCCTGGCCGCTACCGCCGGCCTCGCCGCCCAGACCCACACCGTGCGCGGCACGGTCGAGGACGTGCAGAACACGACGAATCAGTTCGTCCTGAAGTGCACGAACATCCCACTCGTCAGCACCGCCGTGAACCTCAACGCTTGGATCGGCACCGAGGCCATCATGCAGGTGACCAACCTCGGTTCACCGGCGGCGCCGTCCCTTCGCGTCGATGCCATCGCGGTCACGGCCGAGACCTTCGAGATGGGTAATCTGCGATTCGGTCAGGCGCGCACCTGGACCGTCTTCGCCCCGGCCGGGTCGTTCTCCCTGGTCGCGATCGACTTCACGGCCAACACCGGCTTCCTGCCGGTCGCTGGCCTGGGCAGCTATCTGCTCGGTGCCAACGCGATCGTGCTGCGGTCCGGCTTCGCCGGCGGCAACAACCAGTTCCAGTTCCAATTCACGATGCCGAACGCGCCGGCCCTCACCGGGCAGTCGATGACGGCGCAGGCCCTGATCCTCGAGTCGGCGCAGGCCTATCTCAGCAATTCCGACTGCAAGGACATCGGCCAGTAGGGCCGGCGCCGACACGTTTCGTTTCGATCGGTATCATTCCCCGGATTCTCATGCTCTGTCGACTGTCGCTTGCCCTTCTTCTCACCGTCTCCGCCTCGGCCCAGGTCATCGTCCTGGCCGAAGGAACGGTGAACTCGCTGCGCATCGCGACGGTCCCCGAGAGCAGCCCGAACGCGCCCGACACAGTCGTGCTGCAGAACGCGGAGCTGCTGCCCGTGGAGATCACGGGCCGCACCGTCGGGCGGGAGCATGGCCCGTCCAACAGCCGCCGCCTGTCGCGCAATGGCATCGAACGCGTCGAGCTCCCCGATGGTGGTCGCCTGTTGCGCTACCGGCGCGATGGCGGCCAGCATTGGGGCTTTCTGCATATCGCCCCGGATGGCCAGGCGACCGTCGTGCTCGAGCACGCCGGCGTCGGTGCCGGGCTGTCGGATCCGTTCTTCGATCAGATCGGCGTCGCCGACGATGGTCGCCACGCGGTCGTGTCGCTGCTGGCCGGCGGTGCCCATACGGTCAAGCTCGATGGCACGCTCTACGCCAGCACCGGTCGCCCGGATCGACTGGCCCTGCCGGCAACACAGACGGTCGCACCGACCTCGATGATGGTCGGGCCGACGCACTTCTTCTGTTCGGCGGGTTCTTCGGGCGTCGACCGCCTGTTCCGCTGTGCGCTCGCGGACGGTGCGGTGCCGGTCGACCTGACGCCGCCGACCACGGCGCTCGATCGTCTCCAGGAGGAGATGGTGATGTCGGGCGATGGCCAGCACGTCGTGTTCCTGCACGGACCCCAACGGCAGCAGCGGCTGTGGCACGCGACCACCACCGGCGCCGCCGCCGTGCTGCCGCCGCCGCCGAGCAAGTACGAAGAACCCAACTACCTTCCGTTCGGCGTCGGCGAGCCGGCGATGTCGCTCAACGAGGACGGTTCGCGGCTGTTCTTCGTCGACTCCTCGGTGCGCGACGAGCTCTTCCTGCTCGATGTCCAGGGCGCGCTGCCGGCGCTGCAGATCACCGACGATCCGATCTTCCAGCCCTACATCGGCGTCCACATCCTGCCGAAGTTCGACGGCACGAGGCTGCTGATCGCCATCGGCGACATCGGGCGCATGGACTGGTTCCGCGCCGACCTGGCCGCGAGCGGCAACACGGTCGCCAACCTGACCGGCACCGGATCGCAGCAGCAGCCGTACCCGGCCGGTGCGCTGTCGCCGATCGCCGGTGCGGACACCGGCTCGAGCCTGCTGCTCGTCGAGCAGACGGCGGCCGGGATGGACCTGCGGCGCATGGACACTGCGTCCGGCACCAGCGCCATCGTGCAGAGCGACGCGGCGCTCTCGATCGCGACCGGCAGCTCGTTCGGTCCAGCGGCCGACGTGACCGTGCACGGCGTCGGCGGTGACCGGCTGTATCGCGGCCTGACCGCGACGCCGTTCGCGACGACGCCGGCCGGCGTGCTGATGACCGCGCCGGTGCAAGGTCCGCTGCTGTCCGGCACCCAGGTGCATCTGCTGATCCCGTGGGGGATCCCGGTGTTCTACTTCGCCGGTGGCGGCGTGATCGCGGGACAGATCGAGTACGGACTGAAACAGATCGTCATGACCGAGAGCGGCGGCGTGCTGTTGAACGGCGGCACGTTGCGTTACTTCGGTATCGGCACCAGCGTCGTGTTGCAGCGACCGCCGACGCCGCTGCGGCTCGTGCTGTCGGGTGCCGGCGGCTGAGCCGGGTCGATGTCTCGCCTCCTCCCGGCGCTCGTCATTGCCCTGTTGGCCGCGGCCTGCGTCTCTCCGGACCCGACGATCGAGGCCCGCGTCGCCGAGGTCGACCAGGCGCGTCTGATGCGCCACGTCGAGTCGCTCTGCGCCCTCGGGCCGCGGCCCGCGAGCTACACGGAGACGACGGTCGCGACGCTGGCCTACCTCGAGCAAGAGCTGCGGAGCTACGGCCTCGAGGTCCGCCGCCACACGTTCTCGGCGACGATGCGGACGTGGACGCGCAAGCAGGCCGACGACGGCCGCCAATCGTTCGTGCTCGGCGCCAGACCGGGCGTGCACCACAACGTGATCGCCGAGAAGCGCGGGACTCGGCCGACGGCGGTCGAACTCGGCGCCCACTACGACACCGTGGTGTTCGGCCCCGGCGCCGACGACAACACCAGCGGCGTCGCGCTGGCGCTCGAGGTCGCCCGCCTCGTCGCCGAGGTGCCGACCGAGAAGTCGATCCGGATCGTGTTCTTCGCGATGGAGGAGGAGGGCAAGGTCGGCAGCCGCGAATACGTGGAGCAGCTCGCGCGCGATGGCGATCTGCCCGAGGGCGCGATCGTCGTCGACGGCATCGGCTGCGCCTCGGACGAACCGGGTTCGCAGCGCCGGCCCGCCGACGGCCCGCCGCGCGTTCCGTTCGTCTACTGGCCACCGGACGTCGGCGACTTCGTGCTCGTCGCCGGCAACTGGGACTCGGGGTGGCTCGGCAACCTCTACGAGGGTTGCGCCGCGACCTATGTGCCCGACCTGCCCCTCTACAGCCTGAATCGCATCGCCGGTTGGTTCTCGGACTCGAGCCGCAGCGACCACTGGAACTACTGGCAGGCCGGCGTGCCGGCGGTATGGCTGACCGACACCGGCGAGTACCGCAATCCTGGCTATCACACGCCGGACGACAGGCCCGAGGTCATCGATCCGGTGTTCCTGCGGCGCTGCACCCAGGCGGTGCTGGCGACGATGCTCGAATGGACCGAGGTGGCGACAGCCGCCGAGCGCGAAGGGCAGCGATGACGGCCGACGAGTAGGGCACGGTCGGCGATGAGAGTGCCCGGCTCCGCCGCCCGATGCAGAAACCCTGTCCGCCCGGAGGATAGGCTGACCGCGCTGCGGTCCTGTCCATCCGGAACCGCCAACCCGCGTTTCCCCGCTGGGCTTCGAGGCGACGATGAAGATGCCAACCGACCTGACACGGATCTTCAACCCTGCCGGTCGAATCGACCGTGCGGCGTTCTTCGGCATCGCCGTGTCGCTCGTCGCCGTCAAGGTCGCGCTCGATGCCGTGCTGAGTCACCTGCTGCTCGACGTGCCGTGGCAGGCGACGTTCTACTGGGCACCGCTGCCACGGCTGCATATCGGCAGCGGGAGCAGCACGATCGTGATCGCCTTCGGCCTGCTCGCGCTCCCGTTCGCCTGGGTCGGCGCCGCCCTCTCGATCCGGCGCCTGCGCGACGCCGGGCTGTCGCCTTGGTTCGTCGTGCTGTTCGCGATCCCGGCCGTGAACGTCGTCCTGTTCGTCGCGCTGGCGACGGTCCCGACCGCGCCGGAACCGCGGCGGCCGCGTGAGCCGCGGCGCCTTCGCCCGATCCTGCCGGCGGCGATCGCCGCGTTGCTCACCGCCGCCTTGATCTGGTTCTCGGTCAACGTGGTCGGCTTCTACGGTGGTGCGCTGTTCCTCGCGACGCCGTTCCTGCAGGGCCTGCTCGTCGGTCTGCTCGCCGGTCCGCGCGGCTTCGGCGCGGCGATCGGTGAGCTCGCGCTCAGCGGCGCGATGTGTTTCATCGCCCTGCTGTCGTTCGGCGTCGAAGGCATGACGTGCATCGTCATGGCGACGCCACTCTGGTTCCTGATCGCGCTCGCGGGCACCGTTCTCGGCGTCACCGCGGTCCGGGCGAGCGGGTTCGCGCTGCCGCGCGCCGCGCCCGTGCTGTTCGTCGTGCCGGCCGGCAGCTACCTCGAGGCGATGCTCGCGCCCGAGCCGAGCGTGTTCGAGGTCGCGACCACGGTGCGCGTAGGCGCCCCGGCAACGAGCGTCTGGCAGCACCTCGTCGCGTTCTCCGAGCTCCCGCCGCCGACCGAGCTCGTGTTCCGGGTCGGCGTCGCCTATCCGGTGCGTGCCAGCATCGAGGGCGAGGGGCCCGGCGCCGTGCGCCGTTGCTCGTTCAGCACGGGCGACTTCGTCGAGCCGATCGAGGTGTGGGACGAGCCCCGCCTGCTCAGGTTCTCGGTGATCGAATGCCCGCAGCCGATGGTGGAGTGGAACCCGTTCCACGACCATGTCGATGCCCACCACCTGCACGGCTTCTTCACGGCGAAGCGCGGTCAGTTCGCGCTGCGCGAATGCCAGGACGGCACGACCGAGCTGACCGGCACGACGTGGTACTCGCACGGCCTGTGGCCCGAGAGCTACTGGGCCTGGTGGAGCGAACTCCTCGTGCATGCGATCCATCGCCGCGTGCTCGGGCACATCGCGCGCGGCGCCGAGGGGCGCTGATCGCGGGCCGCCTCGCCACTCGTCACATCCATGCTCCCGCCGGGCGGCTGCGGCACGACGGTCAGGAGCCGACCGTCATCGTCACCGCGTTGGACAGCACGATCGAGCCGCTGGCGTTGGCGTCGTAGCTCGCCGTCTGCAGCTGCAGCCGGACGCCGACGAGGCCCGGGTGCAACGGACCGAAGGCCACCGTCGCGCGGCCGTCCCCGGCGACGCCGGCCTGGCCGTCGGTGAAGAACGGCAGACCGCCGAGCGGGTCGATGAAGGAGGTGCCGCCGAACATCGGCAGCGCCCTCGTCTGCAGGCCGAACGCCAGCAAGCCGACGGTCTGGCCGATGCAGCCCGATACGCGGAACTCCGGCGACTGACCGGCGCGCGCCACGGCGGTCGCGCCAAGGCACGGCGCGATGCCGCCGAGGCCCGGGCTGCCCGTTCCCCATTGTTCCCGGTCGCCGACGGTGCTGCCTTCGAACAGCCGGCAGAGCACCGTTCTCTCGCCGATGCCATCGAGATCGCCGTCGCCATCGAGGTCGGCCAGTGCGCGGATCGGGACCAGCAACTGCTGCGTGCGGAGGCCATCGAAGAACGGCAGGCCGCCGGTGCCGAACGCCACCGCGGCGCCGTTCCAGCCGGCATTGAACGGGTTGCTCAGCACGATGTCGGGATGGCCGTCGCGGTCGACGTCGCCGGCGATGATGCGGCACGGCTCGAGGCCGTTGATGCCGGCCGGTGCGCCCGACGACCCGATCGGGGTGAACAGGGGGTTGCCGGCGCCGTTGTTCTGCAGCACGACCGGGTAGCAGCCGCCCGATGTTGTGCGCTCACCGGCGACGAGATCGATGTGGCCATCGCCGTCGAAATCGGCGCAGGCGACGGAATCGCGCAACGGATCGAAGGAGCCGAAGGCGTTGAAGTAGGGGTAGCCGGCGATGGTCAGCAGCTCGCGCGCCCCGAAGCCGCCCGGCGTCCCGCGGCGCAACAGCAGCCGGCCGTCGCTGACGATCAGGTCCGGCCGGTTGTCGCCGGTGAAGTCGTGCACCGCCACCGTGTGTTCACCGGTGAAGGCCTGATCGAAGGTGAAGATGCCGCCACCATCGTTGAGCCAATGGTGGGACCAGAGCGGCGCGGTCTCCGAGTTCGAGGCCAGATCGAGGTCCCCGTCGCCATCGAGGTCGGCGACCACGGCGCGGTCCGAGCCGGTGCCGAGGTAAGGCGACAGCGTGACGTAGGCCGGGAACGGCATGCCGCCGTCGGCGAAGGCGCCACCGCGTTGCAGCAAGAGGCGCGTGCCGATCGCGGTCGTGCCGTTCCTGACCTCGACGATCAGATCGCTGTCGCCGTCGCCATCGAAGTCGCCGGTGATGACCGGTGGGGCGTAGTGGGTGCCCGGCGCCGGCGATTGCATGAGCCTGAGGCCGTGCAGCAGGACTTCGCCGTTGCCGAGATTCTCGTTCTGGACGGCCGGATCGACGAGCCAGTCCGGGTCGCCATCCGCATCGAGATCGGCCACGGCGTTGGGCGAGTCGGCGCCGAACGGGTTGACCGCGGTCGTGGGCGCGCCGAGGGATCGGCGGGCGAAGTAGATCGCGCGCCCCGAGACCAGGTCCTGGAAGCCGTCGCCGTTGACGTCGAGGATGCCGGCGAGATGGTAGCCGCCGATGCCGTGCAGCTCGTAGGCCGGTGCGAAGACGCCGTTGTCGTTGAGGCTGACCCGGAATGTCATCGGCGCGAACAGCACGGCCGGCAGCGGGCCGCCGCCACCGCAGCAGGCGCCGTCGAGATCGCCGTCGCCGTCGACGTCGAACAGATGCGTCGCCGGACCGCCCGCGACGCTGGGTTCGGCGGCGAAGGTGGTCGGGCCGGTGCGGCGCAGCACGACGTAGTCGGCGTCGTCGAACACGACGACATCGACGTCGCCGTCGCCGTCGATGTCGCCGGCGACGGGCATCGGATGCTGCAGGTTCACCGGCAGGGATCCGGTCGCGGTGATCTGTCCGCCGACGATCGTGTAGAGATCGGCATTGGCGCCGATGACGACGAGGTCCGGCCGCGCGTCACCGGTGACCTCGGCCTGCAACAGGTGCGGGCCGCTGCCGGCCGGCAAGGCCAACGACACCGGCGCCGCCAGAGTGTCACCCGGTTGCGCGAAGTGGATGGTCAGGTGCTGAGCCGTGAGAACCGCGACATCGCCGAGGCCATCGCCGTCGTAGTCGCCGATCGCGGTGCCGAGGATCGTCGAGGTGCTGGCGATCGCGGTATGGCGAGTCGATTGCCCACCCTTGAACAGGGACAGATCGAGTCCGACGCCGAGGACGAAGTCGTCGCGGCCGTCGGCTGCGAACAGCTGACCCGTGGCCGAGAACGGATCGGCGCCGTTCGGAGTCGCGATCGTCGTGACCAGGCCGAGTGTCGGGGCCGTACCCTGGAGCGCGCGCAGGCGGACGGTGAGTGTGGAGACCGTCTGTCCGCCCCACGCCACGCGGATCGACACCGCTTCGCGCTGCCCGTTGCCGTCGTAGTCGAGCACCTCGATCATCGAGTCGCTGTTGTTGCCCAGCACGACCAGCGGAGCATCGAACACCGGGGTCGGCCACGATTGCCCGACAGCGGCGGTGCCGAGGAGGAAGACGACGAATGCGATGGGGTTACGGGAGGTGATGGCCATGACGAAGTTCCGGGATGACGGCGGAGTCGCTGATCGTAGGCGCCGATCGTACCCGGTGCCGGGATCACGGGTGGGCGAGCGAGCTATCGCCGACGATCGTGTTCTGCCACGCGAATCCCCTTGCGATTCACCTCGGTGCCGCACCGGCAGGTCCAGCCGCCCCACATCGCCTGACGCCAGGTCTTGGGAAAGCGCACCCGGGGAAACACTCGGGAACAGCCCGGACAGGTTCGCCGCGGCGACAACATGATGGTGATCACGATCCCAGCTCCGATCGTGCCTACGGTGATGCCCGCGGATTCCCACATGGCTGCCTCATCCCTTCCAGGATCTCGAAGTTGCCTCAACGGTGACCGCTGCTGCGTGCACTACTTCAACCGCTCGAGCCGACCCTTGCGTCGGACGATGTTCTTGTAGTCCCACTGGATGTCGCGCGCCTCGACCAACCAGCCCTGCAGCCGGTCGCAGTCGACGTGTTCGGCCGCCGTGTAGCGCATCTCGGCGGCTTTGAAGCTGCCCTCGTTCGCGAGACCCGCCGCCGCGAAGGACTGACCGCTCCAGAACAGCAGGCGCACGCAACTCTTCAGCTTGCTGTAGCCGACGATGGGATTGCCGTCGAGGAACCAGACCGGGTGGCGGTGCCAGATCTTGTTCTCCGCCTCGGGCAGACCGATGTCGATCTGCTCGGCCAGCAGCCGGCAGATCGCTCGGTCATCGTTGGTCTGGGCGTCGTTGTATCGCTTCGTGTCGGGGTGCATCGGGTCTCTGGTTGGCGTGTCGTGGAAGGCGTCGTGAACTCAAGCGGACTCGACCAACCGCCGCAACTCGGCTTGCAGACGGTCGAACATCCACGGGTCGAGAGTGACCACGCCGTCCACGGTCAGGATCCGGTGGTTCGGATTGGGCTGGTAGTCCTCGATGATCCCGCCTTCGACGGCGACGGCGCCAAGGATGTCATGCGGCGGCACCTCGCCGGCCGGATCCGGAGTTCGGGCATCGATCAAGAACACATGGCCCTGGCCCTGCCGTGCCGCCTCGGACACGAGCGCCGGACATCGAGCCGCATGCTTCGCGATGCAGGCATGGAGGAAGTCGACGAACGCGCGATTGACCGTGAATCGCGCAGGATCCAACTCGCGCGCATCACCCATGACCTGACCGATGATCGCCGCCGGCGGCAAGCCGCGGGCAAAGACGACGTCCTGCGGCAGGAAGGACGCATGGACTCGCTGCCTCCCGGCATCCGGGTCGTCGATCGTGTAGGTGAACAGTTGCTGCGCTCGATCAGCCATGTCGCTGTCTCGGGTGGATGCCGCTCGGCGGTGAGGCGCGTGAGACCGAATCGTAGGCCGGATCCGGCTGCCGTCGCCGATTTCTGCAATGCCGAAGCGACCCGCCGACATCTGCGTCCTGCATCGCGGATGTCCGACCCCACCGCGCAGACCCTGAGCCTCGACCAGTTCGCCGGGCGCTTCGAGCGTGCGGCGCCCGCGCTGTGGTGTGTCGCCGCGGCGGTTCTCGGTTCGCGCGATGCCGCCGAGGACGTCGTGCAGGAGGCGGCCTTGCAGGCGATGGCGAAGTTGGCGACGTTCCGAGCCGGTAGCGACTTCACGGCCTGGATGGCGAGGATCGTGCGCTTCAGGGCCTTGAACCAGAGGCGGCGCCTTCGCCGCGAGCCGCGATCCTTCGATCCCGACATGCCCGGACCCGATCGCGCCGAGGGCAAGGACGCCCGTTGTATCCGAGGTCGGTGACATCCTGCCGGACCAGACCGGCTTCGACGACGACGTGCTCCGCGGTCTCAACTGCCTGCGGGAGACGACACGGATCTGTCTGCTGCTGCGCACCGTCCTCGACCTTCCGTATCCTGAGATCGGCGAGATGCTCGGCATTCCCGAGGGCAGCGCGATGAGTCACGTGCATCGTGCGCGGCAGCAACTCGTCGCTCGTCTGCGAAACAAGAACGCGGCATCGCCCGACACGAGGACGGCTTGATGAACGAGCAGGATAGTCACGATCTCCAGCGCTGGCTCGATGGCGACCTCGACGCGCAGGAACACGCGGCCTTCGAGCGACGCAGCGCCGCAGACGCGGAGCTTCGCGACGAGCTGGAACTGCAGCGGGGGGTCGGCGAATCGCTGCGACGCAGCTTCGCCGTGCCGGACATCGCGCTGCCGGCGCCGGCCGAGCCCGTGCCGTCACGTTGGCCCTACTTCCTGGCGGGGGTGGTGAGCGCCGCCGTCGTGTTCCTCGTGTGGCGGCAGCCGTGGGCGGATCCCACCCGGGTCATGCGCGCGGCCGTCGGCCGCAGCTGGCTCGCGGTCTGCGAACAACCGGACGCCGTGCCCGAC
>JAGQRA010000500.1 GCA_020425885.1 Planctomycetota bacterium
CGATCTCGGCGGCCCGCTTGTAGACGAAGTTGATGCAGCCGTCGGCCGCGCGCACCGAACCGTTCTGGAACAGGCGGTCGGTGGCGCGTTCGGCGATCCGGGGCGCGAGCCGAACGTCGGCCGGATCGACACCGTTGACGACGAGCGTGATGCCGGCCGAATCGCGGCCGCGGACCTCGAGGCGGTCGAGCGCCGACAGCGCGATGTCGAGGCTCGAGAAGGCGGTGGCGGCGGCGAGGTGCGGCAGGTCGCCGCCGGCGAGTTCGCGCACCGAGCGGGCGTGGCGCAGGCGATCGTTGTGAACGGCCCACAGCGCGTCCTTGAGTCGGATCAGGGCCGCGTTGTGCTGCTCGGTCCTGTCGTCGGGCGCGGCCGCCATCTGATCGAGCGTGCATTCATGGGCGGCGACCTGCTGCTGCAGGGTCTCGAGTCGGTGCTGCAACCGGGTCGTGGCGGCCGGATCGGATAGCATGCACCACAGACCCGGCACGGCCTGCAGCTGGCGGTCGAGGTCCGCCAGGGCGGATGCGGCGGCGTCGAGAGCGGCGGCGTCAGGCGTATTGCCGAGGGTCTGCTCGGCAATCGAGACCGCGGTCCCCATCATGTCGGTGGGTGGAACGGCGCGCCTGCTCGCACGGCGCAATACGGCGACAATGCCACACATCGGTCGGGTCTACTGGTCAGCGCGGGCCGAACTGGTCGATGGCTGCGCGCAGGGCGGAAGAGAGATCGGGCTTATCGGCATCGCGGATCGCACCGGCAAGCTTCACCAGCCATTCCATCGCCGCCTCGGGCATCGATCCGGGTGCGATGCGGCTGTGGATCGCGGGCATTGTCCATCGCAGCCGCATGTTGTCGCAGATCACGACACCGTGCTCGCTGTCGAGGGCGAGCTGCTCGCGGTCGGTGCTCAACGCGTCCCAGATCGGGGCCGGCAGTCGCACGGCGGGGCGAGCGTCGATGCCGACCAGGAGGTCGCCGGCGTTGGTCCACTGCAGGTAGAGATCGCCGTCGCGGCAGGATTGGACGGCGATGCCGCCGGCCAGCGGGGTTTCGGGATCGCGCCTGAGCCGCGGCGTCTCGAGCTTCTGGCCCCAACGCTTCTCGATCGCCGCCCGCACCGCGGCGATGGCCGCGTCCTTGCCGTCCGCGGCATTGCCGTCGGCCAACGGGTGGGCGTCGCCGAGCGCCGCCTGCAACGCCTTGTGGGCTTCCATCGCCATGCGCTGCCCCCACGGGTCACCCTGGAAGGTGCGCTCGTCGGCCAGCGCGTCGAGCAGGGGTTGCAGCGGCGGCACCTGGCCGTGTTCGAGCAGCAGCGCGCAGAGCTTGCTCGCGAGCCGCGGATCGTCGGCGTCGCTGGCGCCGCGATCGCCGCAGTCGAGCAGGTGCAGACCGAGGCGCGAGTGGGCGGCGACGAGCCAGGCCGGATCGTCGCGGTGCGCGGTGAAGAGCCGCTCGAGTGCGGCGCGTCGCGCCGGCAGCTCGCGCGCGCGTCGGGCCAGACCGAGGAACGCGTACGCGCGCCAGTAGAACTCGCGATCGCCGGCCCAGCCGAGCAGGAGTTCGACGACCGCGTCGCCGGTCGTCGATTCCTTGGCGATGGCGCCGGCCAGCTCCGAGCTCAGCGCGTTGCGCCCGTTCTTCGCCGCCCAGGCCGAGATCGCGGCGGCGGCCTCGTCACCGCCGGCGGCGACCTTGCCCGCCGCCGCGACCCGGAACTGGAAGCGGCGGGAGTTGCAGGCCTTGTCGACGGCGCCGGCCCAGTCGAAGTGCTCGGGGTCCTGCCCCGTCGGCAGCAAGGCCAGCAGCGGCACGGTGACCGCCAGCAGGAGCAGGATGTGAACGGGCTTCACGCTCACTGCACGGTGTCGGCGTCCATCTGATAGAGCATGATGACGACGCCGTCTTCCTTCTCCTCGCCGACGTAGAGCTTGCCGGTGACCTTCACCACCCCGGGCTTGATGTCCTTCTTGACGCCGTCGGGCAGCATGCAGAACACGATCTCGTGCAGCATCGGCGTGCCGTTGCAGCCGCCCGCGTCGTTGACGAGCAGGAACTGATTGACCGGTCCCGAGCCGGGGAACTCGCGCTTCATGAAGCCCTGGATCGTCACCACCTTCTCGTCGAGCTTGGTGACCTCCGCGGGCAGCTTCATGCCTTCCTTGTAGGTGAACCCGGCCAGCTCGGAGAAACTGGTCTTGATCGGATCCTGCACCGCCAGCGCGGCGAGCAGCAGACAGGAAGTGAGGCGGAGGATCGCCATGGCGCGAAGGATGATAACCGGCGGGGCGGTCGCTGTCAGGAGACTCGTCAGGTGACTCAGGTGACTCGCAGCCCCTCGATGCCGGGATCCCCGGGGGGCAGCCGGATGTCGAGGGCGTCGAGGGCCGTGACCAGGATCTCGCTGACGACGAGATCGCGATACCAGTTGCGGTCGGCGGGGACCACGAACCACGGCGCGAAGTCGGTGCCGGTCGCCGCGATCGCCTCCTGATAGGCCTCCTGGTAGTCGCGCCAGCGGGCCCGTTCGTCGAGATCGCCCGGGTTCCATTTCCAGCGCTTGTCGGGGTCGTCGATACGTTCCTGCAGGCGCTGCCGTTGTTCGTCCTTGGAGATGTGCAGGAACAGCTTGACGATGGTCGTGCCCTCGTCGTGCAGCATCCGTTCGAATGCCCTGATGTGCTCGAAGCGCCGACGCCAGCAGCTCTCGGGACAGAGGTCATGGACGCGCGTGACGAGCACGTCCTCGTAGTGGCTGCGGTTCCAGATCGCGATCTGCCCGGCGGCGGGAACGTGCTGATGCACGCGCCAGAGGTAGTCGCGCGCGAGCTCGGCCGGCGTCGGCTGCTTGAAGCAGGTGACCCTGACGCCCTGCGGGTTGACGCCGTCGAACACCGTGCGCACGACCCCGTCCTTGCCGCCGGCGTCCATCGCCTGCAGCACGACGAGCAGGCGATGCCGACCCTGGGCGTAGAGCGCCTCCTGCAGGCGCTCCAACCGCCGGTTCAGTTCCTTGCAGCGCTTCTTGGCAGCGTCCTTGTCGCCGGTGAATGCGGAGGTGTCACGCGGATCGTGAGCGTCGAGTCGGAAGGACTCGTCCCGGGCGACGCGATAACGGGCGATGGCCGTGTTCATGGCGGGCAAGGGTAGCCGAATCGTGGAGTACCGAACCCGCTTCCTTTCTCCAGACTACTGACTCGCGGGGAGCGCGAGTCAGTAGTCTGGAGAAAGGAAGCGGGTTCGGTACTCCA
>JAGQRA010000057.1 GCA_020425885.1 Planctomycetota bacterium
CCGGCACCTGCAACTGCTTCGCGACCCTGCCCAACGGCCATCTGGTCGCGGGCGGTGTGTTCTGGTCCAGCGGTGGCCTGTCGGTGCTCGCGGAATGGGACGGCTCGACCTGGTCCACGTTCGGGGGCGGGATCATGGGCAACGAAGCCCATGCACTCACCGTCCTGCCGAGCGGCGACCTGGTCGTCGGCGGTTCCTTCCCGATGCTCGGTGGCGTTCCGGCCAGCAACATCGCGCAATGGAACGGTTCCTCGTGGTCCTCGTTGGGTGGCGGAACCGACAGCCTGGTCCGGGCACTGCATGTCGATCCGACCGGCAATCTGATCGCCGGCGGCGACTTCACCCAGGCGGGAGGCATGGCCGCCAACGGGGTCGCGCGTTGGAACGGCACGACGTGGCAGCCGGTCGGGGCGAGAAACCGAAGTCCCGTCTTCGCGATCACGTCGCTGCCGAACGGAGACCTCGTCATCGGCAGCAACCAATCCGCCAGCACCGGCTCGGTGGCGCAATGGAACGGCTCGTCGTGGTCGGCGATGGGCGCCAGCCCCCAGGGCACCGTCCACGCGCTCGAGGTGCTGGCCAACGGCGACCTGCTGGCGGTCGGCGGCTTCATCTACTGCGGCACGGTGACGGCTCGGCGGGCGGCGACATGGGATGGCACCGCGTGGTCCGAGGTCGACAACGGCTTCGAAGACGGTCAATGCAACTGCACCTGCACGGCAACCAATGGCGATGTCTACGTCGGCGGCTTGCTGGATCGCTTCAACGCCCGGTACCCCAACATCGCGCGCCTCACCAGCGGCGGCTGGGCGCACGTCGGCAGGGGGACATCCGGGGCGGCGCGGGCGGCGGTTGCGACCGGAGGCGGCGGCTTCGTCATCGGGGGCGCGTTCGACCTCGTCGCCGGCTCGACGTGGATGACCAATCTCGCGGCCTTCGATGGCACGAGCTGGGCGCCGCTCGGTGCGGCGCCGAACGGCGAGGTGACCGCACTCGCGATCATGCCCAACGGCGATGTCGTCGCCGCGGGCGAGTTCACGTCGATCGGCGGGGTCGCCGTCGGCAGGATCGCGCGCTGGAACGGCGCCACCTGGTCGCCGCTCGGCAGCGGCACCGGCGGCATCTCGTTCGGCAGCTTCATGGCGCTCGCGGTCATGCCGAACGGCGACCTCGTCGCCGCCGGACAGTTCTCCAGCATCGACGGCGTCGCCGCCAACGACATCGCCCGGTGGGATGGCCAGGCCTGGCATCCGCTGTCCTCCGGGATCCAAGGCGGCCACTACGTGGCGTGCCTGCAAGTGATGGCCAACGGCGATCTGGTGGCCGGCGGGCACTTCCTGACGGCCGGGGGCCTGCCCGTAGCCAGCCTGGCACGGTGGGATGGCGTCACCTGGTCCGATGTCGGCGGCGGCGTTTCGGCGCCGACGGCGCCGCTATTCCCCGTCATCTTCGCGATCACGGCAACGGCGCAGGGCGAACTCGTCATCGCCGGCAGGTTCGACCATGCGGGCCCCATCCCGGTGAGCAACCTCGCCGTATGGAACGGCACCTCGTGGTCCGCGGCCGCCGGCGGCGTCAACGACATCGCGACGGCGGTGCAGATGCTGCCGGACGGCAGCCTGCTCGTCGGCGGGTACTTCTATATGGCCGGGGGCGTCGCCGCGAGGGGCGTCGCGCGCCTGCAGGGCACGACCTGGAGTCAGTTCGGAAGCGGAAGCGGCATCGACAGCCACCCCAACGGCATCGCCTACCTGCCGACGGGCGAGATCGTCGTCGTCGGCACCTTCAGTTGGGTCGGCACCACCGTGCGCCCGGCCCTGGTGCAGCTACGGCCGACCTGCCCTGCGCTCGCGACGCCGCTCGGCGCGCCGTGCGCCGGGGCGGCGGGCCCGATCTCGCTCACCGCCGAGGAGCTGCCGTGGATCGGTGCGGAGTACCACGCCACAGCGGCGACGATCCCGGCGAACGCGCTCGCGTTCGGGGTCGTCGGGCTGAGTTCACCGGGCACCGCGCTGGCGTCGCTGCATGCCGCCGGCGAACCGGGCTGCGACCTGCTCGCCAACCCCGACGCCGTGCTGCTGCTGCTCGGCAACGGCGGCATCGTCGAGTCGACCTTCGCCGTGCCCGGCATCGCCGCGCTCATCGGCGTGCAGCTGTGGAACCAGGTGCTTTCGGTCGAGCTGTTGCCGACGATGAGCATCACGCGCGTCACGGCGTCGAACGCGTTGGCCTTGACCGTAGGGACGCTGTAGCCGGCGAAGTCCGGTGAGCTGCCACAACCGTCTGACTACTCGTCGCACACTCGCCGGACCCGGGCAGGGGCGGGACTCCCTGGGCCATCGGGTGAGGCGCCAAGCACGAGCAGGTGGCCCCCTCCCGCCGCGATCCACCCGACGGGATCAAACACAAGCGCCTGCCGGTGCCCCGGCGGGTTGACCGATCGCGTCTCCCCCCCGACCCTGTACCGGAGAACCGCACCCGCGCCGCCACGGCACCACCCGCCGACCCGATCGGAACACGAACCGGGAATCCGCGTGCGTTGCGTCGCACCCGAGCCTTCCACACCATGAGAGCCGCCGCTGCCCTCGTCGCTTCGCTCCTCACCTCATTGCTCGCAGCCCAGGATCCGATGCCGCCGGCCGGCGGCTGGAACGTCGGCTACTTCGAGTACGTCCCCGGCGGCACCAACGGCGCGCTGACCTGGGTCGACGGCGTCAACACCGCGCTCGACATCTACTTCCCGGTCGCGACGCCGCCCGCCTCGGGCTGGCCGATCGTGGTGCTCGTCCACGGCGGCGAAGGCACCCGCAAGATCCCGCCGATCGTCCATCGCGCCCGCCGACTCGCCGCGGTCGGCTACGTCTGCCTCGCCTACGACGCGCGCGGCAACGGCGTCACCGTGACGAGCAACGCGCCGGGCTTCGACCTCTCCGACGACGCCAAGCTGCGCGACATGGCCGAGCTGATGGTGCGCGCGCCCGTGCTCGTGCCCGCGGCCACGGCCGCGGACCCGACCCGCGTCGCGGTGTCCGGCGAATCGATGGGCGGTCGCCATGCCTACCGCGCCGCCGCCTGGTCGGGGCAGCCGCTGACGGCGCCGATCGCGCCGTACACCCATATGCCGACGATCTCGGCCATCGCGCCGCGCATCGCGCCGCTGGACCCCGTTACCGACCAGATCCCCTTCGGCCCACTGCTGATCAACGTGATCCCGGCGAAGGGCATCGTCGATCGCGGGCCATCCGACCCGGGCTACGCGCCGCTGGTCGCCGAGGACTTCGTCGGCGCCACAGCCCAGCTCGCCAACGACCCGGTGCGCAATTACCTGCCGCAGCTCGTCACCTCGACGGTGCCGGTGCTGCTCACGAACTGCTACGAGGACCACAAGCACTACATCTTCCCGACGGTCGATGCGCTGGCGCGGCTCAACCCGAACATGCCGGTCCGGACCTGGTGGACGACGAATGGCCACAGCTCGGCGAGCAACGACCAGGAAGAAGCCGCCAACGACGAGGCGATCCGGCGCTGGTTCGATCACCACGTCAAGGGTCGCAGCAACGGCGTTCCGCTCGAGCCCGACAGCGAGGCCGCCTATCCGCCGGCGACGCGGCTCGACCACGTCGACCCCGCCTCGCATTGGCGACACGCGTTGGCACCGGCATGGCCGCCGCCTTCGACGCCGGTCACGTTCCACCTGCGCCACAACGGCACCGCGCTCGGGCTCTTGTCGTCGGCGCCGGCGGCGACCGAGCCGAGCGTGGTCATCGATCACGTCATGACCAATGCGAGCTACACGATCGTCGACTTCTGCAACCACAACGCCAACCCCGGCCCGGTGACGGCGAACATCGCCCTCGACAACGAGTCGTTCTCGTCGCCGCCGCTCACCGCCGAGTTCGAGATCGTCGGCCGCCCCCGATTCGACGCCACCGTCGACACTGACAGCGGCGACTTCCTGATCACGGCCTGCCTCTACAGCGTGATGCCGAACGGCAACCGCAAGTTCATCACCGGCGGCACCCACGGCCGGCGCGGCGCCAGCGCCGGCGTGCACCAGCTGTCGATCGAGCTCGACGAGACCGCGTTCGTGGTGCCGGCCGGCCACCGGCTGGCGCTCGATCTACGCAACATCGCGATCTTCGACTGGCCGGGGAACCCGTTCATCCGCACGGTGCCGATGTTCACGCCGAGCTCGACCCGGGTGCGCATCGATCCGGCGACGCCGGCCACGCTGGTGCTGCCGCAGCGGCCGCGCAGCCACGCGTTCCTGAC
>JAGQRA010000501.1 GCA_020425885.1 Planctomycetota bacterium
CGTCCGCCATGGCTGGATCGACCGGGTCCTGGCCGGACCGGAGGAGGGGCCTGAGGCCGCTACGGTGCTTCGCGGGTGGTTCGGTCTGGAAGCGACGAGCACGCACTCGGCCCATGGGGCTCCTCTGGTCGCCCCGCTGAGGGGGATCGAGTCGTGCACGGCGGAATACGTGCTCCAGGTCGACTCGGATCTGCTGGTCGGGCGTCGCGACCGGAATCACGACTTCCTGGGCGAGATGATCGCGCAGTTCGACGCGGACGAACGGATCGTCACGGCGGCCCTGAACATCGCTCGGGATGCCGATCTGCCTTTCTCGGCCGGCGACGGCAGTCGGCCATGGCGAGTTGAGGTGCGGGGCAGCCTCGTCCATCGGGAACGCCTGCTGGCGGCGCGCCCGCTACCGAACCAGCTCAGCAGTGGCATGCCCGCCTTGTCCTGGCATCGTTCGCTGGATGAGGTCGTGCGCAGTGGTTCTCTGCGATCGATCCGGGGTGGCGGAGCGGCGACGTGGTTCGTCCATCTGCCGAACTCGTGCAAGCGACCCGTCGCGGACTGGATGCTGCTGAGCGATCTGGTGGAGAAGGGCGCGCGACCGGCGCAGCAGGTCGGATCTGTCGACCTCGTTGGTGGGCCGCTGGGCTGGGTGCCGAGGGTGCGCAGCGAGCCTCTCGTCTTCGTCATCACGGGCCGCAACGTGCCACCGGGCCGCATGCGGCGATGCCTCGACTCACTCGTCGCCCAGCTCGGAACGGACTGGGGTGCGGTGATCGTGGATGACGGCTCGGACGAGCTGAGCTGCCGCTACCTACAGCTCTGGGCCGAAGCATGGCGCGAGCGTGTGACCTTGCTCCAGCCGCGGGAGCGCCGCGGGCAACTCGCGAACACGACGCTCGCAGTGCGCCACATCTGCACGGATCCCGAGACGGTCATCGTGACCTTGGACCTGGACGACGCACTGATCGGTGCCGACGTGGCCGAGCGAGTGCTGGCGGCCCACCGGGGTGGAGCGGACGCGACCGTCGGCTCGATGCTTCGCACGGACAAGCACGGCGACTACCCCGTCGTGTTCGAGGAGCCGCGGCACAACCGAGGCGGCAACTGCTGGCAGCACCTGCGGACGTTCCGGAAGCGTCTGTTCGACGCGATCCCGGACCACGAGCTGCGGATCGATGGGCACTACGTCGATATCGCGGTCGACTGGGCGTTCATGCTGCCGATCGTCGAGATGGCCCGGCGGCCCGAGTGGATCAGGCAGCCGCTCTACCTCTACGAGCCATCGGGCCTGGGCAAGGGCGACGGCCGGCGCGCTCGTGAGAGGCAGATCGGCGTCCTCACCAGTCGGCCATCGCGAAGCTGGGCACGCGGCAAGCCTGCGTCGACCCTGGTGACTCCAGAGGTCGTGACGGCCGACATGCTGCAGGACGGTGCAATCCTGTTCTTGCGACACTCCGAGCGGCCGTCGTTCGCCGGCCTGACGAACCAGCAGAAGCACGAGGTTGCGTTGACCGCTCGCGGGCGTGAGATGGCCCGGGAACTCGGCCAACGGGTTGGGCAGGCGGCTCGGCTCGCCAGCAGCCCTGTTCCGCGTGCGCTAGAGACCGCCGAGTCGATCGCGGCCGGCGCAGGACTTGATCCAGGGTTAATCCTGCGGACTCCGCACCTCATGCGGTTCCTCGCGACAGGGCCGGAGCACTACGACGAGGTGAAGCGCCGCCTCGGCTGGACTGGGCTGATGGCGAGCTGGATGGATGGGTCACTGCCGCAGGGCATTCTCATGCCGTGCGAGCAAGTCGCGCGTCATGCGCTCGAAGC
>JAGQRA010000502.1 GCA_020425885.1 Planctomycetota bacterium
AGGCGGCCGCCGCGTTCCACGACGTCATGCGCCGCCGGCGCAGCGTGCGCATGTTCAGCGATCGACCGGTCGATCGGGCCGTCATCGAGTGGCTGGTTCGCGCCGCGCACAGCGCGCCGAGCGGCGCCAACAAGCAGCCCTGGCGTTTCGTCTGCGTGCAGGATCCCGCGACCAAGCGCCGCATCCGCGAAGGTGCCGAACAGGAAGAGCGCGAGTTCTACGCCCGCCGCGCCAACGCCGAGTGGCTGCGCGATCTCGAACCGCTGGGGACCGACGAGCACAAGGAGTTCCTGACCGTCGCGCCGTGGCTCGTCGTGGTGTTCCAGCTCGCCCACCTCGACGACGGCAGCCAGGTCTACTACCTCAAGGAATCGGTCGGCCTCGCCTGCGGCCTGTTCCTCGCCGCCGCGCAGTTCGCCGGTCTCGCGACGTTGACCCATACGCCGAGCCCGATGGCCTTCCTCGGCGACATCCTCGGTCGGCCGAAGCACGAGCGGCCGTTCCTGTTGATTCCGGTCGGTCATGCGACGGACGACTGCCTGGTGCCGCGGCGGGCGCTCGAGCGGCGGCCGCTCGAAACGGTGATGCAGGTGGTCTGAGCGGGCGGGTTGGCGGCGGGCATCGATGTCCGGGTCTTAATTGCTTCTTGATGATCGATCCTATGGTTGCGGCGATGAATCACCGCCCGCTCACCGTCGCTGCCCTCGCCGCGGCGCTGTCGTTCCCGGTCCTCGCCGTCGCGCAGGACTCGCCCCAGGTGCAGGCGCCACGCTCGACGGTTCCGGTCGTCGAGGGCGCGAAGTACCGCGACAACATGACCCTGGTCGGACTCGCCGACTTCCTGCGCGGTCACCCGTCACGCGCCGCCGACGGTCATGTCCACGCCATCGTCGAGATCCCGACCGGCACGAACGAGAAGTGGGAGGTCAAGCTCGACGGCACGATGCGCTGGGACGTCAAGAACGGGGCGGTGCGCGTCGTGCACTACCTCGGCTACCCCGGCAACTACGGCATCGTGCCGCGTGCGATCCTCGGCAAGGAGATCGGCGGCGATGGCGACCCCCTCGACATCGTCGTGCTCGGTCCGGCGGCGAGGCGCGGCGAACTGCTGAAGGTGCGCCCGGTCGGCGTGATCCGCCTGATCGACGCCGGTGAGAAGGACGACAAGGTGCTGGCCGTGGCCGCCGACGGGCCGCTCGGTGACGTCGAGGACCTCGCGGACATCGAGAAGCGCTTCGTCGGCATCACGACGATCCTGCAGACGTGGTTCGAGAACTACAAGGGACCCGGGCTGCTGCAGTGCAAGGGCTTCGGCGACCGCAAGGAAGCGGAGCGACTCGTCGAGATGGCCGAGAAGTCCTACCTGGTCGAGGAGAGGTCGCGCGAGAAGTAGCCCCCGGCGCGCCGGATTCCCGGCGGGCTGCGTGCGTTCGGCGCGATCCGGTCCTTCCTGGGCAACCAATCCCACCAGGACCCAAGACATGACCCACACCTTCCGCACGCAGCTCTTCACCTTCACCGTCGGCGCCTCGCTCTGCTCGGCTCTCGCCGCCCAGAGCGACTTCCTGCTGACCTACTCCCAGACCGAGACGACCCTGTCAGGCAGCAACGGCACCTCGCTGGCCGTGCTCAGACCGAACGAGATCGCGCACCTCGAGTACTCGAACGGCCCCTGCAGCTCGCTGTCGGCCGAGAAGTGGGCGCCGCGCACGGCGTTCCACACCATGGCCGGCGACGAGAACGGCGATGCGATGTACTGGAACCCGGCGATCTTCGGCGCCATCGACGCGCTGCTCGAGGGCGTCTCGGCGACGCCGGTCGGCGGCGTCAACCTGCGCACGATCTTCTGGTCGCCCGACGTCGCCATGGGCGCCGGCGTCAGCGCGCCGAACCAGCTCCGTCCGGGCGACATCGGCCACATCGTCCGCAACTCTGCCGGCGACGGTCGGGTCGAGTACTTCATCACGCAGGAGCAGATCAACAATGCGCTCGGCATCCCGCTCAACACGCCGATCGACGTCGACGCGGCCGCCTTCCAGCCCGGCATCGGCGTGTTCCTGTCGCTCGACAGCGATCAACCGGCGATGACGCCGTGCGGTCCGATGCTGATCCAGGACGGCGCCATCTTCCTGATCCCCGATACCGCGCTCACCTACACGCCGGACTTCCGCATCGCGGCGACGTCGCCGAGCAGCGTGTTCGTGCTCTACACCGAGGCCCAGGTCGACGCGATGGTCGCCAACGCGCTGGTCACCGATCGCTTCGGCGCCTGCCTGACGCAGGCCGTCGACACCGAGTCGCTGAGCTTCGACTGGAACGGTGCGGGCGCGACGATCAACTGGTGCCCCGGCACCGCGGTCTGGGTGCCGGACCTGCTGTTCTCGGTCGAGACCGGGACCGGCGCCAGCATCCTCACGACCGCCGCCGGCGGCTCGATTGCGAGCAGCTCCTGCACCACGTTCGGACGCACCTGCGGCGGCGGCCCGACCTTCGGCCCCGATACCGGCATCCGGCCGACCAGCACCGCGGTCGGCGCACCGAGCTTCGTCAACTCCCTGCTCGGCACCTGGACGATGCGCTACTCGCTCGAGGCGCGCAACCCCGTGCTCAACAGCTCGCCGTCCGGTCTGCCTGTCGGCGCGACGCTGTTCGACATCAACTCGCCGGCGGGGCTGAACTTCATCTTCGTCAGCTTCGCCCCGTCGGGTCCCAACGCGGTGCGCACCTCGTCCCCCGGCGCGCCCTGGTCGCTGTTCGGCTTTCCGGACTACTACCCGCCCAACGCCTTCTACAACTGGTACGCGACGAGCGCCGGCACCAGCACCTTCCCGAGCTTCCCGATCCCGCCGAACTTCCCGGTCAAGCTCGTGTTCCAGAGCTTCGGCATCGTCAACGGTCTGATCGAGTTCAGCACGCCGGCGACGCTCGACATCCTGTGACGGACGGACGCGGCCGCGCGGCGATCAGCCGCCACAGCACTTCTTGAGTTTCTTGCCCGAGCCGCACGGGCAGGGGTCATTGCGGCCGGTCTTCTGCGCCCGATGCACGAACGGGCGGCCCTTCTCGGTGATCGCGACGCCGCCCTGGTGCGCCGCACCGCTCGCGACCGCGGCCAGGAACGCCGCGGCGTGCGAGTCGAGCGCCTGGCGCAGCTCGAACAGGTGGCTCACCATCGCCGTGTCCTCGAGGAAACGAAGGAACGCTGCCAGCACCTCCGGGACCGCCGCGGCCAGCGGGTCCTTGCGACCGAAGTGCCGCGGCAGCAGCTCGGCCAGCGCCGACCGCATCTCCTCGCCGTCGATCAGGCGTGGCGCCTTGCCGAGGTCCTGATAGCAGACCTGCAGGAAGCGCTGCGCGATCGTGCGGATGTCGGCGGTGCTCGCGGTCGCGATGCCGAGCGCCGGCCCGGAGTTCACGAACGCGGCGGTGTCGAGCAGGATGCGCGACTCGGTCATGGCCTTCTCGTAATGGCGGGGCCGGCCCGGTGCAATGCCCGCATGGTCAGGCGTCGCGCGCCGCGTCGCGGCCCTGCTTGAGCAGGCCCAGGAGTCGCATCGTGACGTAGAGCAGGCAGGCGCCGAGCACGCTGCCGAACACCGGCAGCACGAAGCGACTGCGCACGACCCATTCGGGCGTCGCCTCGCCGACGAACCGGTGCCAGCCGTGGCTGGTGCCGGCGGCGGTGAGCCAGGTGACCAGCACGGCCAGCGCCAGGCTGATGCCGCGCAGCACGAACTTGGTCGTCGGCGCGTTCATCGCCCGCAGCCCGGCCGGTCCGCGCAGCTCGCAGACCAGCCAGCTGGCGCAGCCGAGCAGCACCATGGTGTCGATGCCGATGGTCGTGCCCATGGCGTGGCCGACGATGACCTGGGTGCCGTGCACGATGCTGTTCCAGTTCGGCACCGAGATCAGGATCGAGACCGCGAGCATGCCGCAGGTCCACCACTTGGCGTGCACGAGCCAGCCGCCGCGGCCGCAGAACGCCTTGGGCTCGCCGTTCCTCACCATCCTGCCGATGTCGATCACGAGCTTGAACAGGATGATCACCTCCATCATCGAGACGATGAACGCGACCCACTTGACGATTTCGTTCTGCGGCAGGTGGTAGGTGTGGTGGACGTAGTTCGTGAACGAGTTGAGACAGCCGACGCCGAACAGCCAGAACGCGGTCGGCGACTGGGCGTAGCGCCGGTCGCCCGACAGCCGCTCGCCGACGTAGGTCAGCGAGCCGTACATCAGGAAGTTGAACGAACCGACCAGCGTGCCGCACGACTTCCACTGCACCTGCAGGTCGCGCACCGGCTGTTCGAAGACCGATGGCAGCAGGTAGCTGTGGCCTTCGACGAAGGTGTAGACGAAGTACAGGATGCCGGTCGTCCAGAACCAGAGGTAGACCGGCTGCGCCCAGAAGCCGTGGCGCAGGCGCTTCAGGAACGTGAAGGCGAAGGCGAGCCAGCCGGCGAGCAGGATCGCGCTGAAGACCGGATGGAAGCCGAGGTACTCGCGGCCGGTCGAGATGCCTGCCAGCAGGGTGAAGAAGATGCCGGCGCCCGCGGTCAGCCAGCACGCGGTGTGGAAGCGGAAGCGCGTGCGGTCTGCCGGCTGCAGGCCGCCGTGCGTGGTCGACAGCCAATGGTAGATGACGGCGACCGAGGCGCCGAAGATCCACAGCGACGCGAACGAGGTGTGGACCGGACGCAGCTGCGCGAGGCCGAGGCCGAAGCCGTTGAGCAGCAGCGAGGCGTCGGGGATGTAGTGCAACGCCGCGGCGGCGCCGCCGCAGACCGCGATGACGATGCAGCTCAGCGCCATGCGCAATTGGATGGCGACCGCCGGGTCGATGACGGGCGCGGCGTCCGAGCCGGTGGCTCCGGCAGCCGACGCGGCGACGTCGGGGCGATCGGCGGCAGGAGAATCGATGGTGCCGGTCATTTGAACTCCCACCACGGCAGGCTCAGGTCGTCGGCCGGGCCGCCGAGACGGGCGGTGATCGCGGCGCGTTCCTGCTGCAGCCAGTGCAGCAGAGCGAGCAGCTGTGGGAACGACGGTTTCATGTGTGGTTGTGCCGGCATGCCGCGCGCGACGCGGCCGTTCTCGATCGTGGCCCGGATGGCGTCGTCGTCGAGCCGCGTGACCACCGTGCTGAGGTCGGGCGCGGTGTTGGGGCCGAGCGGCGTGGCCTGGAACGGCGTGTGGCAGGCGCCGCAGATCGGCTGGAACAGCGACAGCCCCTTGCCCACCTCGGCAGCGGGGGAGGTCTCGTCGAGGTGCGCTCGGATGGCGGCGAAGACCTCGGTCGGCGCCGGTGGCCGCTTGGCCCGGGGCACGCCGATACCGGTCTGGTCGAGCTCCTGCAGGAACTCGCGCACCGCCGCGATCTGATCTTCGTCCATGTGGAACGCCGGCATCTGCGTCTGCCCGTTGTTCGGGCCGGTCGTCAGCACCGTCGTCAGATACTCGCGCGACAGCCGCCGCGCCGCGTTGGTCAGGTCAGGGCCGAGGAAGCCGCCGAAGCCGTAGATCTGGTGGCAGGCCTGACAGTTGTTGTCATGCCAGATGCGGCGGCCGGCGATGGCGAGCTCGCTGAGCGGCGGCGTGCGGTCGGCGGTGTCGTCGGTGTAGACCAACGTGGTCTGGCCGACGAACGCGGCGACGAGCGCCGCCATCAGCACTTTGCGAAGTCCAACCTGCATGGGGCCGAAGAGCGTAGCGCGGCGTTCCGCACCCGCTACCTGCTGGCGGACTTTCCCTCGCGGTGACCCGCCCGGCAGAGCCTCTGGCGTGCGCCCGATCAGATGAGCCTGCGCCAGGCATCGAGGCCGCGAACCAGCGCCTCCTCGAGCCAGCCCCGGAAGCGCCTCTCGGTGTCATCGAAGGGTTGCAGCGCCGTGAACGTGAACGGTGCCTGGCACACGGTTTCGGAATCGAGGATCGCGGCAGGGCGATCCCGTGTCAGCTCGACCAACACGGCGACGGCGGCGAGGATCTCCTGATTCGTGAATGCGACCGCATGGAAGGCGATCGCCAGCACGTGCCGCCGGGGTGCGTGGTGGCCCCAGTCGAGCCTCACGGCATGCCAGACCTGGCCGCTGCGATCCGGCGCCAGGCTCGGATCGGACTCGTAGCCGCACTCCTCGGCAGCGGCGGCGGCGAGCGCGGCCCGTTCGGATTCGGTCACCAGGTCCGCATCGACCGATGCCTGCATCGGCACACTCGACTGACTGACCTCGCGGCTCAGGCCTTCGAGGCGATCCAGGACCAGCCCTTCGAGCATCCTGCACCTGGCCCAGGCCGCCGGGGTCGCCGTCGACAGTTCGTCGGCGAGTCTGCCGCGCAACCTGCGCGAGGCGTCGGCGAGGATCTGGGTGACGTCCTCGGCCGTGGCCGGCGATGAGAACTCGGACTGGATCGCCCGCAGCAGGATGCGTTGCTGCTGTCGTGTGAACAGTCGGATCAGTGGGCGCAGGTCACCTGCGTCGCCAGCCTCGAGCGCCGCGATGTAGTCCGTCTTGTCGGTGCGATCGATGAGCAGGGGCAGGGATCCTGCGCGAAGGCAGGCCAGGGTTGCCAGCGTCCGTGCGACCCGGCCGTTCCCATCCTGGAACGGGTGGATCTGCGTGAACCGATGGTGCAGCCAGGCTGCCTCGACCTCGAACGGAATGCCCGAGTGATCACGGTGCATCTGCACCAACCGCTCCATCTCCGATGCGACATGCTCCGGCGGGCAGTAGTGATGCAGGATCTCGCCGGTCTCCGGGTCGCCGGGGTTGTTCGGCTGCTCCTTGTAGTCGCCACGGATGAGCGGGATCTCGCGACGAACGCCGTGCTGGTCGACGCCTTCTGCCGTCTCCTGGTGTCGCAGCAACGCCGCGTGCAGTTCCTTGATGTATGAAGTCGTGAGCTCGCGCCTTCCCGCGACGAAGGCGAACAAGCCCTCGGCGACCGCCTGGTGGTCCCGCAGGATCTGCATGAGTTGCCCGGCGGGAAGGTCGCTGCTGCCATGGCTGACATGGGCCGCATCGAAGCCCATCTCGACGAGAGTTCGAGTGACACCCTCGTCGAGTGTGTAGATGCGTTCGAGGATCCCGGTCTCGATGCTCCAGCTGCGCACGAGGCCGGCCAGGAACCGATCGACCTGTTCGGCCGCCAGCGTCTTTCGACGCAGTTGCCAGCGCGCCACGAGTTCCGCTGCCTCCGACGACCCGCTGTTCGACCATTCCGGCGGCAGGTCCGCGATCGGTTGCCAGCGATGTCCTCGGCGGCGGCTCGTTGCCATCCGGCTACCGTAGTGGGGCCGGAACCGGTCTGGCAATGCCGGGCCGGCCGGAACGGTGGCCTCCTCTACCGCGTCCGGGCCCAGCTGTTGTTGGCCGGGTCGACGTCGAGTGAGGTCTGCTGCGGATCGATCGTGACCTCGTCGACGTCCGGGCCGAAGACCAGCGTGGCCGAACGGGCGCCGGCGAGCCAGGTCGACTCGGACACGGTCTGCCGGGCCGTGCTGCCGTCGGCATAGCGCACCTCGACCATCGCGGGTAGGAAGGCGTTGCCGCGGTCCTCGATCTCGACCACGGTGCCGTTGCCGTCCTCGGTCGGCCTCACCGAACCGATGGCGTGGTCCAGCGTCCAGGTCTCGCCCCACCAACCGCTCCAGTACCAATCGAGGTCGCGACCGAGTGCGGCGTTCATGCTGCGGAAGAAATCGAGCGGTCGCGGATGTCGATACTGCCAGGCCGCGGCGTAGCGCGACAGCGCACCGAGGACGGTGGCGTGGTCGAACATGCCGGCGAGCTGATGCAGCAGGGCGGCCGGCTTGGTGTAGCCGTTGAACTCGTAGCTCGACTCGTGGACGAGGTGATCGGAGTGCCGCAGCAGCGGCTCGCGATCGATGCCGCGGTCGGCGTAGAAGCGGTACTCGGCGAGCCTTCGCAGACCCGAAGGCGGGTGCCCGTCGTGGTCGGCCCGGATCAGATCGGTGCAGAACTCGACCAGGCCTTCGTCCTGCCAGGCGTTCGCCTTCTCGTTGCTCCCGACCAGCATCGGAAACCACATGTGCGCCAGCTCGTGCGCGATCAGCCCCTGCAGCTCGTGCGGGATCGGAACGTCGCCGCACAGCACGATCATCGGGTACTCCATGCCGCCGCCGAGGATGCCTTCGACGACCGTCGCGTGCGGCCATGGGTACGGAGCGATGTGTCGCGACATCCACTCGATCGCATGGCTGGCGTAGCGCGCGCCGCGGGCGTAGGTCCTCGCCTCGGGTCGGTAGAGCGTGTTGACGAGGCAGCGATCCGGCTTGCCGTCGCCGTCGCGATCGCCGACCTCGGCCGCGACCGCGTCCCAGAGGTAGCAGGACGCGGCCGAGATGGCGAAGTCGCGCACGCCGGTCGCGGTGAAGCGCCAGGTCAGGCGGGCGCCGTTGTCGGCCGCAGCGGTGACGGTGCCGGCGGCGTGATCTTCGGCCGTGATGATGGCGACCGGTTCCTTGGCGGTGGCCGCCGCCGCCAGCCGCTCCCGGGTCGCCGCGGTCAACACCTCGCCGGCGTTGGTCAGGGTGCCCGTGGCCTGCACCAGATAGCCGGCCGGCACCGTGAACGCGACCTCGTAGTCGCCGTACGGCATGTAGAACTCGCTGGTGCCGAGATACTGCTCCGCGACCCAGCCCTCGATGTCGTCGTGAACGGCGAACTGGGGATACCAGTAGCCGAGGAAGAACAGCTCGTCGGTTTCGCGGCCCATGCGCGGCGCCTCGCCGTTCGGCACCGTGAACGAGAAGTCCATCTCGACCCTGGCCTCGGCACCGGCGGCGAGCTCGTCGCGGAGCTGGATGGTCAGCACGGTGCCGTCGACCCAGTGCATCGCCTCGCCGCCGTTCAGCGTGAGTCGGTCGATCGTCATGCCACCGGTGATCTCGGCCTCGATGTTGCGCCGCGCCCCCTGGCGATGCAGATCCTGCCGCAGGTGGATGACGAGGTCTTCGATCGCCTCGCCGCTGCGGTTGCCGTAGGTCATCGCGACGTGGCCACGCACCAGGTTCAGCGCGGGCTCGAGCTCCGCCGTGATGACGTAGCGGGTGTGATCGGTCCAGGCCGCGGGACCCGGCCGGCCATCGGCGGCGCGACGTCCGTCCGCGATCGCGGCGGCATACTCGGCCGAGACCTCGAGCGGTCGGGGCAGCGGCCTGTCCTGAGCCGCGGCCAGGAGAGCGGTGAACACGACCGCGAAGGCGGTGCCGGTGCAGGTGTTGGACATGGGCGGGGAGCTTAGCCCGCACCGTGGCCGGACGTTCACGCCGAGCTCACGCCGAGCCGCGGCGCGCAGCTCAGACGAAGGCCGAGAGCCGCGCCCGTTCGCGGAGCCAGAACGTGAACAGACCGGCGGCGAGCGCGAGGAGCCAGAGCAGCAACGGCCGCGACGTGAGGCCCGGGACCGTGGCGCCGGAGGGGGAGCCGATCGCCTCGGGGTCGAGGGCGCGCAGCGCCGGCGCCGAGCTTCGCGCCAGCGCGGCCTTGGTCGCCCGTCGCGTCGCCTCGGAGGCGGTGCCCCACAAGGTCGTCACCGCATCCATCGCCGCGACCGTGGTCAGCGGCAGCGCCGGCGCGGCGGCGTTGACGATGCGCGGCAGTTCATCGGCTTCGCCGAGGCGGGTCAGGGTGTCGATGGCGGTCAATCGCAGTTCGTCGTCGCCGTACAGCATGGCGTGGAGGGCCGTGAGGTCGGTTGCGTTACCGGGTCGCGCCATCTGGCGAACGGCCTCCTCGCGATCACCGTCCCGACCGATGAAGGCGCGCAACGGCAATGCGCTCGGCGCGCCGTTGCCGTTGGTGCTGGCCAGGGCGACCAGGATCGCGGGCAGGAACAGCCCGCCGTCGCTGCGGCCGCGAACGCGCAGGTGCTGCTCGTTGTGCCACGCCTGCCAGGTGACGTGACCACACAGGGCCGCACCGAGCTGCAAGGTGTCGCGATCGGAATCGCCCGTGACCGTGGCGCCGAGCAGGTGGCCGACGGCGACGGCGAGGTCGATCGTGTGCGCCCTGTCGAGTTCCATGCCGCGCACGGCGTGGATCACTGCAGCCAGGCCGGGCGGCACCGGCGTCTCGCGATCGACGAACCAATCCTCGGAGCCATCCATCAGGCACGAGAACAGCGCGCGCCTGCCCGTGTCCATGGTCATGCTGCCGGCGGCTAGCGTGTCGTCCGGGAGCGCGACCGAGTTGGCCGCGATCCTCAATCCGGCGCTGCCGAGTCGAACGACGAAGCTGCTGCCCGGCTGCAGGTCCGAGGGCCATTCGGGACGGGTCGGCAACACCGTTCCGCACAACCAGGAGATGGCCGGCAGGCCCGAGGTCGCGGCTTCGGCGACGAAGGCGATCTCGACTTCCGGTGCCTGACCGGGAAGCTGCGCCAGGAGCAGGGCGATGGCGAGCATGCCGGACCGTGGGCGGAACGGGCGCATCTCAGCTGCGGTAGCCGTCGCCATCCTGCAGCACCGCCTCGTCCTGCCATGACCGGTCGTCTTCGTCCTGCCGCCAGCCGTCGTCCTCGCCCTCC
>JAGQRA010000503.1 GCA_020425885.1 Planctomycetota bacterium
GACCGTTCATCGATCACGGCTACGAGGCGGAGCTCGCGACCGACGCGATCGCGAACCTCGGTATCGCCACGGCCGGCGGTCGCCAACGGGTGTCGCTGCTGTCGGGTGGCAACCAGCAGAAGGTCGTGCTCGGCAAGTGGCTCGCCGCCGAACCGGCGGTGCTGTTGCTCGACGAGCCGACGCGCGGCGTCGATGTCAGGGCGCGGGCCGAGATCCACGCCCGACTCGACGCGCTGGCCGCGGCCGGGATGGCGGTGCTGTTCGTCAGCTCCGAACTCGAGGAGGTGATCGCGCTGGCCGATCGCGTCCTCGTCATGCACCGCGGCCGCATCAGCGGCGAGGTGCCGTACGATCGGCTCGGCGAGGAGGCGATCATGCGGCTGTGCGTCGGCATGACCGCGGCCGTCGGAGGCGAGCGATGAAGAAGATCCTCGGCCTGCTGTTGCTGATCGTCGCCATCGGCGTGGCGGCGACGCTGCTGTCGCGCGACGCCAGCGGCGCGTATCCGTTCCTGTCGGGCTTCAACCTCGAGAACCTGCTGTCGCGCGTCGGCATGTTCGGCGTGCTCGGCATCGCCGCCGCCTTCGTCATCGTCACCGGCGGTATCGACCTGTCGATCGGCTCGGTCGTCTGCGTCGCCGGCTGCCTGTTGCCGTGGGCGGTGCGCGATCTCGGCCTGCCGACCGCGGTGGCGCTGCCGTTCGTGCTGCTGGTGACCGCCGCGATCGGCCTGTTCCACGGCCTCTGCATCGTCGGCCTCAGGCTGCAGCCGTTCGTCGTCACGCTGTGCGGCCTGCTGCTCTACCGCGGCGTCATGCGCACCTTCACCGGCGATCAGACGATGGGTTTTGGCGGCGCCGCCGATGGCCTGCGTTGGCTGGCCACGGGGCGCATTCCGATCACCGCGACCTTCGGCCTGCCGGTGCCGGTCGTCGTGCTGGTCCTGGTCGCGACCCTGACGTCGATGCTGTGGTCGCGCACGGTATGGGGGCGCCATCTGTTCGCGCTCGGCCACAACGAGGAGGCCGCACGCCTGTCCGGGGTGCCGACGAAGCGACTCGTCGTGCTGGCCTACGTCGCCTGCTCGTTGCTCGCGGGGCTCGGCGGCTGCCTGTTCGTGCTCGACGTCAATTCGGCGCAGGCGGCGAGCTTCGGCAGCTTCTACGAGCTCTACGCGATCGCCGGCGCCGTGCTCGGCGGCACCGCGCTGCGCGGCGGCGAGGCCATGGTGTTCGGCGTCGTGCTCGGCGCATCGCTGATGCAGCTGCTGTCGAACACGATCAACCTCGTCGCCAGGAGCAATCAGCTCGAGTTCGCGGTCGTCGGCGCTGTGATCCTGGTCGGCGCCGCGCTCGACGAGGGCGTGCGGCGCTTCTGGCACCGCCGCTGAACGGCATCGGCGTCGGGCGATGGCGGCCCGGATCCCGCCAAATGCCTTGGGCGTTCGGTCGGTACGTGCAACGGGGCCACCCTCGGATGGGTGGCCCCGCGGCCGCCGGGGATCACCCGGCCGGCTTCCTCGATGAGGCGATGCTCACCGAGGAGAGTCTCTCGATCAGAGACCGAACAGCAACGCCGCCGCGTTCGAGCCGACGGCGCCGGCGCCGTTGGCCGTCGGATCGAGGACGATCGCCTGCTGGAACATCATGCTGCCGGACAGCGCACCCGCGTTCGGGATCGACAGCGTCCAGTTCGCCGAGTTGCCGGCGCCCGCGATGAACAGGTTCGAGTCAGGGCTCACGCGCAGCCAGCAACCCGGAGCGTTGAAGCCGGTCAGATCGTACGGCAGCGCGCCGAGCGCCCAGGCCGAGTGGCTGAAGCCGGTCATCATGATCGCGGCGTTGACCGGCAGGTTGTTGGCGGTGACCGTCAGGGTCGAACCGAGCACCGGATCGCCGCTCGGGGTCAGCGTCGTGCGGCCCATCGTTCCCGCACAACCGGCACCGAACTGGCCGTAGCCGGCCTCGCCGGTGATGTTGTGCGTGCTGTAGAACAGCGTGCCGGCGAACCAGCGCGGCGTGATCGTCGAGCCGGTGAAGGCGTCTGTCGCCGTCGTGTACTGCGACGTGCCGGCGGTCATCGCGAGATCGCCGTTGGCGAAGGTCTGCACCGCGGTGCCGGTGGTGTAGCTGCAGTAGAAGTCGCGGTAGTGGAACTTCACACCGCTGACGCCCGGCGGCAGGTAGACGGGGCTGGCGAACGTGAGGTTCGTCGGCACGGTCTGGCCGGTGTTGGTCGTGCCCGACGCGGTGCCGACCAGGACCCATTCCTCGGCGTTGAGGTGATAGCCGTTGTAGGTGCCCTGACGGACGTACATGTCGAGGTTGGCCGGCAGGCTGACCGAGGCACTGAAGACCTCGAGCGACTCGAGCTTGATGCCTCTCGGGTTGAGGACATCGAGGTCGAACATGATGCTGCCGTAGTTGCCGTTGCCGTTGTTGGCGGCGAGGCCGGTCGAGAGGCTCTGCACCGGGACGATCGTCATGGTGATCGTGTCCGGCGCCGAGCACAGCCGCGATGCCGTCAGCGTGACGTTGACCGGGTTGGCGTTGGGGTAGACCCAGGCCGGGTTCTGGCCGGTGGCGTCGGTGGTGCCGTCACCGTCGAGATCCCAGGCCCAGTTCGTCGCCGGGCCGGTCGACAGGTCGGTGAACTGCACGACGTACGGGCCGATGACCTGATGGCTGAAGTCGGCCTCGACCTCGTCGGTATTGATGTAGGCGGTCCTGACCAGCGTGTTCGGCGGGAAGCCGCCGTCGGTGACCATCAGCGAGACGTCGTAGCTGCCGCACGCGGTGTAGGTGTGGGTCGGGTTCTGGGCGGTCGAGTCGACGGTGCCGTCGTTCTCGAAGTCCCAGGCCCAGCCGGTGACGCCGCCGGGCGAGCTCGAGAACGAGGTGTCGGTGAAGTTGACCGTCAGCGGCGAAGGCCCGCTGGTCACGTTCGCCGAGAAGCCGGCGTAGAGACCGGAAGCCGGGATGTAGGTGATCTCGACGACGATGCCGTGGTTGCCGATCGTGGTGCCGTTCGCGGCCGGGTAGAGCGAGCTGCCGTAGACGCGGCTCGACATCGCCGTGGCGCTGCCGTCGATGTCGTGCGAGGTCGTCGAACCGCCGGACCACGTCGAGATGGCGAAGTCGTTGTCGGTGTCGATGATCAGGTCGTTGCCCGAGGTCGGGTCGTAGAGGAACGGCGTCGCGAACGGAACGTCGACGAAGTACGGCGCCGGGATGCCGGTGCCGTTGCCGGTGCCGGCGGTCATCGTGACCGGGCCCGAGTACATGACGGTGTAGTCGGGACCATGGTTCGCGGCCCAGGTCGTGGTCAGCGCGAGGTAGTCGACCGCGGCCGTCGACATCGCCACCGTGGCCTGGCTGTGGGTGCCGCCGGTCCACGACGCCGTCGAGTCATTGGCGCGCCACTTGACCCCTTGGATCAGGATCGGGTAGTTGATCGACTGCGCGGTGAAGTGCGTGCTGTCGTAGCAGGCGAGGATGCGCAGGCCCGGCCAGGCGGTCGTGGCATACCACGGGAAGGCATTGGCGGTGCTGCCTGCGGCAGTGGCCATGCCGTTCGGGATGACGACGGTCGACTGCGCGACCGCATCGGTGCCGAGGCCGAGACCCAGCGCGAGGGTGGTGAGGATCAGAGGACGTTGCATGAAGTTCTCTAGGGGGGTTTTGGTGGTTGGACGAGGTCGTGATGGAAACGACGACCGTTGAGCCGAAAAGCATACGAGGTGCTGAGAGCCTGGAAAGGCGCAAGCTGCCAGTGCATGCGGCCGAACGCCTCATGTCATCGAGCGTACGTCGATGCGTAATCGTCGCGCTGCGTCGCCTTCTCGATGTGGGACGCAGACAGGACTCAGTCCGTCGCGTCGGTGGCGATGTTGCCCGAGAGCTCCTGCCAGCGCATCGCGATGGCCGCCGGGTAGAGCTCGTACTCGGCCTGCAGCACGCGGTCACCGAGCGAGGTCGCCGAATCGCCGGCGAGGACCGGCACGCGCGCCTGCATCAGGATGCGACCGTGATCGTACTCGTCGTCGCACAGATGCACCGTGCAGCCCGACTCCGTTTCGCCCGCGGCCAGCACGGCGGCGTGGACGTGTTCCCCGTACATGCCCCTGCCGGCATGTCGGGGCAGCAGCGCGGGGTGGATGTTGAGGACCCGTCCTTCGAACTCGGGCACGATCGGCAGCAGGCGCAGGTAGCCGGCGAGGATCACGAGATCGACATCGAGCTCGAGCAACCACGACCACACCGCCGAAGGTTCGCGCAGGCAGCGGGTGTCGAGGCCGTGATCGAGCGCGCGCTGCAGACCGAAGGCTTCGTCGCGGTCGCTGATGACGCCGGCGATCGAGGCGCGCAGCCGGCCATCGCCCTGGCGATCGAGCAGGTTCTGCAGCGTTCGTCCCGAACCGCTCAGCAGCACGCCGAGCCGCGGTCGTTGGTGCAGTTGTCCGCTCACGACTCCCCGGCGCTGGCGACGATGCCGACCAGCAGGCTGGCCATGCGCGGGCCGGCGAGGTCGGCGGCATCGATCATCGCCTCGATCGAGACCCGCGTCGACTGTCCGGCCAGCAGTTGTTGGGTGACGCCGACCAGTGCCAGCACCTCGAAGCCGACGTGCACCGCGGCGATGGCCTCGGGCACGAGCGACATGCCGACGAGATCGGCGCCGGCGTGGCGCAGGAAGCGGTACTCGGCCCGCGTCGGCAGCGTCGGGCCGGAGACCGCGGCGAACACGCCTGGCTGACACGGGATGCCGCCGCGCTGCGCGGTCTCGCGGGCGAGATCGAGCCACTTGTGGGCGTAGGGCTCGCTCATGTCGGGGAAGCGGGGGCCGAGCAGGTCGTCGTTGGGTCCGATCAGCGGATGCAGGCCGGACAGGTTGATGTGGTCTTCGATGACGGCGATCGACCCGGGCTCGATCTGCTGGCTGAGGCTGGCGGCGCCGGCGGTGATGATCAAGAGCTGCGGGCCGAGGCCGCGCAGCATGCGCACCGGCATCGCCAGATCGGTCGCGGCGTAGCCCTCGTAGGCGCCGAGCGGCGCGTCGGCGACGGCAACGGGTACACCTTCGAGCGAACCGATCAGGATCGTCGAGTGCGAGCCGGGGTCGTCGCCGTCGTTGGCGACGTCCTTGGCATGGACCGTGACCTTGTCCTTGAGTTGGTTGGCGATCGAGGCATGGCCCGAGCCGAGCAACATGGCGATACGTGGTCGCAGCGGCGTGCGGTCGTGGGCGAGTTTGGCCAGATCGCGGGCCACGACTCGGTGCGAGTGCGCGGGGAGCGTCATGGTCGCAAAGGCTAGCGCTCGACGGTCGAAACCATGAGTCGGTTTTCCAGCTCACTGCGGGACAGGCCGGCGACCGCGATCATCTTGCGCGGGCTCTGGTGTCCGCTCTGGATCACGACTGCACGGGTGGCGACGCCGAGGGCCGCGGCCAGGATGGTGACGACGCGGTCGTTGGCCTTGCCGCCCTCAGGCGGCGCCGCGACCCGGATCTTCAAGGCGTCGCCGTAGAGTCCGGCGATGTCGTCGCGCGTGGCCCCGGGGACGACCTTGATGGCGAACTGGAGACCGCCCTCGTGCCGGCTCAGCGCCAGGCCGGCGGCGGTCACTGCAACACCATGACCAGGTAGCTGTGGCCGTGATCGGCCAACAGCTTCTCGAGGTGGGTGGCGGCCGCCAGGTTGCGGCGCTCGGACAGTGCGCGCAGTCCGGCCGAGAGCCGCAGGCCGGCCTCGATTTCGTTGCGGATGACGGTGACCCAGGGCAGGCCCGGATCATCGGGCAGCCGGCGGAGGACCTGGTCGAACCAATCCGAGGCCAGCGGGTAGCCGTTCTCGCCGGTGCCGGAGCTGTCGTCGGCCGGATCGAAGCCGGACAGGTAGGCCCTGGCCGCGCGGGCGTGCTGCGCCAGCAGCACGAGGGCGAGGAAGCACTCGCGCGCCCCGGGGGTCACGGCGGTCACGTGGGCGCCGAATCGCGACCAGTCCTCGGGTGACAGTGTCGCGGACTCGATGGTCTGCTCCTTGGCGTTCCGCTTGGTGGCGTCGACGACCGCCAACCTGCCGGCCCGTCGATCCCAGCGCACGATCTGCAGGTCCGGCTCATCGCCGTTGCCGTAGCCGAGCTCGCCACCGGCCAGGACCTGTTCGAGCGCGGTCGCGAACTCCTCGGCGAGACGGGCGGCCTGAGCCAGTCCGGCGGCGCGACTGCAGGCGGCTTCACCGGGAGATCCGGTGGCGAACTGCCCGGCCGACTCCGCGGCCGCCGCGAAGTCGAAGTGCTCGATGTGTCGGGCGATGCCGCCATCGCCGGCGAGCGTCGCGTGGTACTCCTGCCACAGACCCTCGCGGACTTCGCGCACCATGCCGGCCAGGGTCTCGCGGCCGCTGGTCACCTTGACGGCGGCGCTGTCGAGTGCATCGGCCAGCTCCTTCGGCCAGCGTCCCCTGGCGGCGAGGTTGTCCGACAGCCGATCGAGGGCAGCCGTGAGAGCATCCGAGTCCTTGGCGCTCACTGCGCTGTCGATCGCACGGTCGAGCTCGCCGAGTCGCTCGCGGGCCGCGTCGACCACCTGCTTGCGCAGCTCGTCGAGCCCCTGCCGCAGCTTCGGCTCGTCGCGGATCTCGGCCTCGACCTCGGCCTGCAACGTGCGCAGCGCCAGGGCGTAGTCGTGGGCCTGGACCTGAGGCGCGATGTTCTGCGCTGCCGTCGTCAGGCATTCCTCGACGCGCCGCTGCAGCTGCTGCACCTGTTGCTCGCGTTGGTCATGCCTGGAGCGGGCGGCCGTGGCGCGTTGCCGCGCCTCGATCGCGGCCTTCGTATCCGGGTGTTCGTCGGCGACCTTGTCGAGCGCTAGTGCGAGTCGGTCGTCGGGCAGCTCGGCGAGGCGGGCGCTGAGCAGCGCGATCGTCGCCCTGTCCTCGCGCGCGGCCTCCTTGAGGTCGCGGTTCTCGTCGGCGAAGCGCTGCTTCTCGGGGTCGTCGTAGTAGACCTTCTCGGTGACCGTCTCGCCCCGCTTGTTCACCGCCCAGTAGATGGCGCCGCCCGCGATCAGCACGGCCGCGGCGGCGAGCCCGATCCACAGCCCCTTCTTGTGCGGCGGCTGCAGCAGAACCGCGACGTCTTCGAGCAGGGCGTTGGCGGTCTGGTAGCGATCCGCCGGCTCCTTGCTCATCAGGCGCTGGATGATCGCGGCGACCTCGGCCGGGACCGCGTGATTGACCTTGTGCGCCGGCTCGGCATCGTCCTTGACCTGGGCGCGCAGGATGTCCTTGACGGTCTGGCCGCGGAACGGCGTGCGCCCGGTGACCAGGCGATAGAACGTGCACCCCAGGGCATAGAGGTCGGTGCGGTGGTCGATCGTCTTGCGCAGCACCTGCTCCGGCGCCATGAAGTGCGGCGTGCCGACGGCGCGCTGCTCGCTCTCGGGATCGGTGCCGGCCAGTCCGAGATCGGCGATCTTGATGACGCCGTGTTGGTCGAGCATCAAGTTGTCCGGCTTGATGTCGCGATGCACGATGCCCAGCGACTCGGCGTAGGCGAGACCTTCGGCGGCGTCGGCGATCACCCGCAGCGCGCGGTCGACCGGCATC
>JAGQRA010000504.1 GCA_020425885.1 Planctomycetota bacterium
CGCAGTCACCGATACAGAAAGTCGAAACCATGCATCGCAACGAAACGCTCCTCATGCTGCTCGTCGCCGTACCGCTCGCTGCTCAACAGCACGACCCCTGCGGTCCCCACCTGACGTCGTCGATTGCGGAACCCGAGTTCACGGAGTCCGCGGTCCTCTCCCCGCTCGCGCAGTTCTCGATGGCGCCCGATCCCGCCGGGGTCGGCGTTTGCGGCTACGCCCGGGGCGGCAACAACCCATTCAGTCCTCAGTGGAGGTGGTTCCGCTGGACACCGGGCAGTGCCCCCAACGTGACCTCGATCATCAGTCCGGTGTACCTCCCCGTCCTCGGTGCGAAGCCCGACGGGTCCGGCAAGCTCACGGCGGTCAACCGTGGGGGGCTCGACAACGTGAGACTCAGCAAGGTCGACCCCGCCAACGGCGTCATTTCGGACCAGGTCTTCGTGTTCGATACGGCCGGCCTCCCGATCCTGACCGTGGGGTTCAGCGGCGTTCGTGGCCCGTCCCTCGGATTCATCGACGGCGAGGCAGTCCTGTATGCGACGGACGATACCCCGGACCTGTACGCGTTCGATCTCGATATCGATCCGACTTCGCCGACCTATGGGACTGCGAGCAACCGGCGGCTCGTTGCGTCTGCGACGTCCGGCAGCATCAAGGCTTCGCAACCGATCCACGATGACAACGGCGACACGGTGGCCCTGCTGATCACCGAGAGTGACAGCGCTGGCTCGCGCGTCTACCTGGTGGATTGCGCGGATCCGAGCGTGTTGCCCACCAGTGCCCAGTCCTACACGGTGTTCGATCCGGCCGTCAGCGCGATCGGCCAGATCGGCCACGGCAGCTTCGTCGTCCAAGGCAGCGCCGGCCTGGAGCGCATCGGTCTCGTGCACGGCTCGTCCGTAGCTGCGCCGATCGGTCAAACCACCGACTACACCGTCAGCGCCCCGGCGCCGAGCGGCACATCCGCGCTATGTCTTGCGTCCCTGTCGCTCGGGCCGGCATCGACACCGATGGCGATCACGAGTTCGTTCATCGTGGGCAACATCTGCGTCATGCCGGACCTCGTCCTGGCGCAGATCGCAGCGAACGGTTTCGCGCGCTTCCCGATCGCCGTGCCGAACAACTCGGCGCTCGTCGGCACCCGCCTCGCCTGCCAGGCGGTCGGCGCCGAACTCGGCACATCGCCGATCCATCTCGGCAACCTGTCGTTCTTCGAGATCGTGCCCTGACCAGGATTCGATGCGACTACGCGCGCGTGGCACATCGGACTCGGCATTGCACCGCCCGTTCAGAACGTCACGCCGAACGTCACCAGCAGCCCGCTGAAGGCCGCGTCGTGCGCGAGCACAACCTGGCCCGCTTCGACGTCGCTCTCGTCCATCGACTGGAACCGACCGACGTAGCCGATGCCGAACTCGCCGGGGCCGACGCGCAGGCGCGTGCCGAACTCGACGCCGACGAACGCCGTCGCCGAGTCGTAGTCGCGGAAGTCGTTGTCCACCTCGATCGCGGTGCCGCCGACGCCGACGCCGAACTGGCCGAACAGCGTCCAGCGGAACGGGCCGCGGCGCACGATCGTCAGCTCCGGTTCGACCTCGAAGTAGGGGCCTACGGAGCCGTACTGGACTTCGAGGCCGGTGACGTTCTCCTCGAACGTCAGGGAGTTGACCAGCACGCCGACGCGGATCGGCATCATGAAGCGGTGCTCCTGCACCAGGTAGGTGAAGTGGGCGAACAGGGTGCCCATGCGCGCCTCGTTGGCGGGCGCGCCGTTGCGCACGAACAGGTCGTCGTCACTGGCGACGCTCTCGAACCGGATGCCGCCGCCGAAGCCGCGCCGCGAGGCGGCCTCGAACTCGACCAGGAACATGCCGGCGTCGGTGTCGTCGTCGAGGCTGCGGTCGTCGTTCTCGAACGAGAAGTTTCCTCCCGCCAGGCCGATGCTGCCGTGGAAGTACATGCGCCCGTCTTGCGCGAGCAGGGCGGTGGAGGACAGGAGCACGGAGAGCAGCAGGCGTTGCATTCGGGAATCCTATGCGAATCGGGAACGGCTGGGGGCAAAGCCGCGCCCAGCGCATTCCCGACCGGGGCGCTTCACAGGATGTCGAGAACGCCGCTCTGCTGGTTCGTCAAGGTCTCGACGGCGGCGCGGTAGTTGATGTTCGTAGACACCTCCGCGTGCCACGGCAGCAGGGCCCGGTCGGCGATGCCGCCGAGCGCGACCGCGGCGAAGGCGCGCTGCAGCTCGCTCCGCGACGTGTGGAACAGCGCCTGCTTCAGCGGCTCGACCGAGCGGCGGTCGCCGATCTGGCCGAGCGCCTCGGCCACGGCGGCCAGCGTCGCCAGGTTGCTGTCTTCGTCGGCGAGGCGCCGCTGCAGGTCTTCGGCGGCGGACTTGTCGCCGAGCACGCCGAGCGCGATCGCTGCCTGCACGAACAGCTGCGTCCGCCGCGTCGCATCCGCGAGCGCGTTGCGGATCGTCGGGATCGCGCGGCTCTCCCGCGCCAGCGCCAGACCGAGGCACAGATAGCCGGCCTGCTCCTGCTTGTGCGGCTCCGTCCGCACCAGCTCCTCCATCTTGTCGGCGGCGTCGTGGCAGCGGTTCAGGCCGAGCGCGATGCCGAGCGCGCCGACGAGGTCCGGCAGCTTCGCCGCGTCGAGCTGTTCGAGCAGCGCGCGGCCGACCTCGGCGTCGAGCGTCACGTCGCGGTCGTTGGCCTGCTGCTCGCGATACGTCGAGTGTGACATCACGCCGAGCGCCAACGCCGCCCATGGCCGCTCGAGCGCCTTCTGGCCCTTGCGCAACACGCGCAGCAGGTAGGCGCGGTTCTCGCCGCCGCCGATCTGCCCCAGCGCCAGCAGCGAGAAGTTGCGGGTCTGCGCGTCCTTGTGGTTCTCGAACGTGGCCATCAGCAGCTTGCTGTAGCCGGCGTCGACGCTGTCGCGATCGTCGTAGCGCTCACAGAGCTGGCCGAGCGCCAGCGCGCACGCGCGCGCCAGGTCGTGGCTCTGGCGCGCCTTGGCCGGCTTCTCGAGCTCGGCGGCGAAGCGCTGCCGGAAGTCGTCGCTGCGTGGGTGCTTCCTGCCGAGCAGCTTGGTGATCGCGTGCGGGCAGTGCGACTGGATCAGCTGCTCGCCGGGGCCCAGCTGCCGCAGGTAGTAGTCGCGCAGCGCATCGACGGCCTCGTCGAGCATCTTCTGCGCGCCGTTGTCCTGGCGATCGATCGCGAGCATGCCGATGCCCTGGATCGCGGCGACCTTGAGGTTGCGGTTGCCGAGGCGGTCGTCCTCGAGCACGGTCCGCATCGTCGTCAGCGCGCGCTGCTTGATCGCGGGGTCGGTGTGCTCGTTGGCGAACAGCCCGAGGCCGTAGATTGCGAACGAGCGCGTGCGCACGTCGAGTTCGCCGCCGTAGAGGTCGCGGCCGTGCGCGTCGTCGAGCGCGAGGCCGACCAACGCGTCGAGCGCGCCGTGGCCGTGCACGGCGGCGATGCCGATCGCCAGCGCCGCCGTCTCGCGGATCTCCTGGTCACCGCGCTGCAGCCGCGGGCCGAACACGTCCATCAGCGCGAAGTCCGGGTGGTCGCGGCCGATCTTGGCCATCGCCACCATGCACGACGAGACGATGTCCCGCTGCTCGGTGGAGTCGATCGCCTTCTTCAACGCGGGCAGGATGTCCTCGAGGATCTGGCGGCTGGTCGGTTCGAGCACGTTGTGCTCGGCCCGCCGCGAGCCGCCCATGTAGAAGTGTTCGTCGCCGGTGACAGGCCCGCCTTGGCGCACGGCCTCGCGCAGCCCGATGAAGCCGTGCTTGTTGAACTCCCACCAGAACGACCACTGGGTCAGGTCGTCGGTGATCGGCGCGCCGCGCGGGCCGGTCTTGCCGGGCCCGACGGGCGGGCAGCGCGTTGGTCGCGGATCCCCGCCGGTGGAGGGGTTCGGCACGCTCGGGGTCGGAGTCGTCGGCTGGCCCGTCCGCGGGGTGGTGGGGTTGCCGGGTCCACCGGGGGTCGTCGGGCGTCCGCCGCGGCCGTCCGGCGGCTGCGGCACGGTGTCGGCCGGCCCGCGGTAGATGCCGCCGTGGGCGAGAAGGTCCGGCGTCGCGAAC
>JAGQRA010000505.1 GCA_020425885.1 Planctomycetota bacterium
CGATTCGAATCGGCAACCAGCGCGTACCACCGACCGCAGCTACACGGATTTCGATGATCCGCAATTCGCGCTGCTCTATGTCGAGCCCGCCGAGGATGGGCGCGTCGCGATCGATCTTTACCTCGAGGGCGTGCATTGCACGGCCTGTGTGTGGCTAGTCGAGCGGCTGCCAGCGTTTTTCGATGGGGTCTATCGCTGTCGACTGGATCTGGGGCGTCAGTTAGCGCGCGTCGAATACGATCCCAAGCGGATCAAGCTCTCAACGATCGCGCGGCAGCTCGATCTCCATCGTGGCGACGCCAGCGCCTTCGTCGGCGAACAGCTCCTCGAGTTCCTTCAGCACGTTGCGCTGCTCGACCGCGACGGATGTCGGATCCTCACCGTTGAACAGCATGTCGTTCTCGAGCATGCGCTGGGCAACGTCGAGGCGCTTGCGGACCGTGGCAATGACCTCCTTGGCCTGGCTCAGCGCCGTGCTGTCGAGGTCGAAGCGGGCACTGTTGGCCGCCATCGCGTCGATCTGCTGCTGCTGGGTCTTCAGCGAACGGATCTGGTCCTGCAGCGCCTCGCGTTCGGTCCGGACGGCAAGCAGCTTCTGCTTCGCGGCATTGACCGCCTGCGCCTGCCGTTCCACGAGGGTCCGCTTGGTCTTCAGGATCGCCGTGTTGTTGACGAAGGAGTCCTTGGTCCGCTGCAGGTCGACGTGGACCCGACGGCGGGCACCGAAGTTCGCGGCCAGTGAGACCTCGCCCGAACCGTCGCCCGAGAGCAGTTGCATGCCGTTGCGCAGCTTCCGCTCCTCCTGGCCGACGACCTCCTGCAGATGCTGGATCGAGCGTTGCAGGTCTTCCAATTCGACCTCGGACCGGGCCAGATCACGCTTGCAGGTCTCGATCTGCGGGTCGATCTGCCGGATCAGCCCCTCGGCGCGCTTGATCTCGAGGTCGATCGGGATCTGGCCGGCGACACTCTCGCGAACGGACGACGCCATCGTCGTGACGTAACTCGGGAAGGCGGTGCCCAGGAAAAGGAAGCCGGTCCCACCGAGCACCGCACCGGTCAGGAGCATCCACTTGAGAGTCTTGCGGATCATTTCGTTCTCGTTTTGCAGCGACGCCCAATTGCATCGTCAGACCCCGCTGCGAGACGCGCCGCCGACTATTCGCCACCGCCTGCTTTTCTGCTGACATCAGCCCCACGTGCACCTCGGACTCGCCGAGACAGCGTTGCATGCCGTCAGGCTCGGGTGCGTCGGATCTCGGTCGCTGTCGAGCGCAGCAGGCGGTCGCGCAAGTCTTCGAGGGCAGGTGCCTTGGCCTCGTCATCGCGGGTCCGGAGGTCGTCGACTATCGCGTTGCAGTAGGGACACTGGCTCTCGCCGAGATGGAACTGGACGAACTCGGCGGCTCCGCCCTCCAACCCACCCTGCAACCAGCTCTGCAGCACGTGTTGGTGCGGGCACGAGATACGCTCCTCGCGCCAGACCGTGGCAACGGTGAACGAGAGATGCGGATCGATCTCGCTATCGCCGTGGTCGTGCGTGCTGTCTTCACCGGCCGTCATCGTGCCCCCGGTCGCCAGAGCCCAAGGAAGAGGGAGTGGTTCGGATCGTGTTGCCTGGCGAAGCCGCGCAACCTCTCGAGCGCGCGGAACTTGATGCCCGCCACGTGCTTCTCGTCGGCAATGCCGAATCGGATCGCCGCGTCCTTGTTGCGCCCACCGAGCACGAACAGGTACTCGAGCACCATGAGCTTCTGAAACTCACCAGCGGACCAGAGCTCGCCGACGAAGTCGCGCAGGATGCGAGCCAGGACCTGTCGCTGGCGGCCGCCGTCCTCGGCGGCGACGACACGCTCCTTGGGCTGCGGCGTCGCCTCGTGGGGCATGTTCTCGAGCCAGATCTGGCTGCGATCGGAGTCGCCGTCTGCCTTGCTGGGGATCAGCGCGATCTTGTGCTTGCGGTAGTGGTCGATGACCCTGTTCCTGGCGATGCCGAACAGGAACTGATCGATCGTATAGACGGGGTCGAACCCACCGATTCCGCGCACCGCCCCGAGGAATACGTCCTGCGTCAGATCCTCGGCAGTCTGGTGATCGGTGACGTAGCGCTTCACGTAGAAGTAGATGCGCCGGTAGAAGTCATCCTGCAGCGCCCCCCAAGCCGCTTCGTCCATGGCCTGCAGGCGGCTCATCTCGTGCGTATGCTCGCTCATCGGAAGACGAGATCATACTTCATGGTGCACGGACTCGACTACACGACCCCGATCAGACTCCAGACCGTCACGACGACCAGGAGCACCAGGGCCGCCACGAACAGCAGCCCGATCAGCTGCGCGGCCACGCCGAGGAGACGAAACGGCAGGCGCAACAACCAGACGATGCCGCGCCCGAAGAACGCGCTCACCGCGCGCACCGGCAGCATCACCAGGAAGATGATGGCTTCGAACACGCCGAAGATGCTGCGAACCAGCAGACCGACGGGCCCGGACGCCCGGCCCGGATCTCGCCACGGCATGCCATCCGGACTGCGGTTCGGGTCAGCCAACCCTGACGCCGTGGACGCTGACGCCGCGGGCAGCGGCGGCGGCTCGAGCGGCCCATCGTAGGGTCGCTCTGCGACGGGCAACGGCGGCACGACCGTCATGGCCGGGTCACTGGCGTCGACCAAGTTCGCGCCGGCTCCCGGCGGGGAATCGAAGACGAGACTCTCGCCGAGGGCTACCGGTGCCTGCAACGCCCTGAGCAGTTCTGCAACCGAGACGAAACGATCCTCGGGACGCTTGGCCAGGCACCTCTCGATGATCCGGCGATCGGCCGGCAGGCTGCCAGAGGGAAAGACCGGCTTCTGGGTCTCGTGCTTGCGCAACACCTCCCATTCCGAATCGCCGCGAAACGGCACGTCCCCGTACAGGCACTCGAAGAGGATGATCCCCAGGGAGTAGATGTCGCTCTGCGCGTCACCACGGCGCTGCAGCATCTCGGGCGCCATGTAGTACGGCGTACCACGACTGAAGCTCAGCGAATTGCGCGACTCGGACACGAGCTTGCTCAGCCCGTAGTCGCCGACGCGTGCCACATCGCCCTTCAAGAAGATGTTGGCCGGCTTGAGGTCGAAGTGGACCAGGGAGTGTTCGTGCAGGGCCTGCACGCCGCGCGCCGCCTGGGCGAAGATACGCAACGCCTCGTCACGCTCGAGTCCTCCTTGCTGCAGCCGCTTCTGCAAGGTGTCCTGGCCGGCGTAGCTCATCACCAGGAACGGGATGCCGTCGACGATGCCCTTGTCTTCGATCGACACCAGATTCGGATGGTCGATCTGGGCGAAGAATCGCACCGACTCGAGTTCTCGGGCAACCGCATCGCGCACCGTCTCGTCGTCGACCTTGAGGAACTTGATAGCGTAGTCCTTGCCGATCGACTCCTTGCGGGCCTTGAATACCAGCCCGAACATCCCGCCGCCGAGCTTGTTGACGATCTCGAATCCCGGCACATAGCCGGGCTTGCGGTAGTTCTGGTAGAAGTCCTCCCACGCCACCCTTTCCGGGAAGGACTCTGATGAGCCGATGCGGTGTGCCTCCATGGTGGAACTCGGGATGCTACACAAGGAAGGCGACGAGGGGGAAGGCGACGCCGCAGGCCAACCCGAGCACACGCAGGCGCCCGGACATGTAACCTCGCGACAGGCGATCGAGCCAGCCGATGATCAGGGCCAGCAGCGCCCAGCCGGCGACGATGCCGCCGTACTTGATGGCAGTCGTTCGTTCGAGCCGGCGCAATGCTGCTTGCAGATTCCGCTGTCCCGACTCGACGAAGCCAGGATCCTCGGCGACCCACAGGGTCGTCTGGTAGCTGTTGCCGAAGTCATGGACCCGCTCCTTGTCCTCCCGATCGACGACCCGAGCCAGACGGCTCAACGGAAGGTCGGCAAGCCAGCGTTGCCCCCACCCCGCCACCAGACACTCGGGCAGCCAGAATGGGCGACGTTGCGCCACGGTCCGCTCGACCCGAGCCTCCCATCGCTCGCGCAGATGGTCTTCCGCTTTGCGCGAGGCCGAAGCGAAGGCCTCTGCCGCCGAAAGCTCGGCCTCACCGCAAACTGCGACGGCGTCGGCGACCGGTTGCGGCTGCTGCGGAGTGGCTGTGATCAGAGTGGTTGCCAGTAGGGCGGCGAGCATGAGAACCTCCTGGCCGCGCTACGGCACCGGTGTCCGACTATTCGGACGCTTCTCGCGCGCGATCACCACCGGCCCCGACTACGGTCGCCACGGCAGCAGCACGAAGGTAACACCCGCGGCAGTCACTACTTGCCCTGCATCTACCGGGTGTTCGCCGCGGAACGGGACGCCATCGATCGTGCCGCCCGAACTGCAACCGATGCGAACCTGGCCCGAATTGGACGTGAACACCTCGACCTCGCCGGTGGCCGAGTCGACCCGCACGTGCACGTCCTGCGATGGCCCGATCAGAATGCGGCCGTCCTTGCCGCGGTCCTTCATCAGGAATACGCGTTCAGTGCCCGCGACCTGGAAACCACCCTGCAGGACCAGGCCAACGGTCAACGAGCGCGACGTCGGACGCTGGTAGCTCATCGCCAGGGAAGGTCCGAACTGGATCCGGTCTCCGGGCGAGAGCGTGTGGCGCTCGACTGCTCTGCCGGCTATTCGCACCTCTCCGTCTTCGGCGACCACGACGTCCTCCATGCCACCGTGAAAGGACATGCTGCGGCGGATCGTCGCGTGGCGCCCGGCAACATTGGCCAGGATCGGGAGGTCCGCACTGCGCTGTCGCATGTTGCCGATCGAGACCGTCTCGCCACGCATGACGAGGTGTTCACCGCCTTCGTCGACCCGGAGCAGGAACGCGGCCTCGAGCCCTTGCGCGCGCGCGAGTTGTTGCTTCATGTCGAAGATCCGGGTGCGCAACAAAGGTGGCGTCGGCGGCATCTCGGCGAGCCGGTCGGATGCCTCACGGTAGTCCCGACCGCGCGCCAGGGCTGCGACCTGCTCGATCGCATCGGACTGGCGGCGCAATCCCTGAACCTGGTCGGCAAGCGCGCGCACGGCCGCGGTATCGCTCCAGAGTTTCTCGGCCTCCTCGAGGAGGCGCTCGGCCTCCGCGAGATCTCGTTGCGACAAGCTCGCCATGGCCCGTGCGGCACAGGCTTCGGCACCGCGTACCCGCTCCGCCACTTCGCGCCGTTGAGCGGCGGCTTTGCCGGCGAGGCCGGAGTCGACCACGGCGACCTTCTCGACACCGGCCATGCACGCCTCGAAATCGGCGCTGCAGCAATGAGTCACGGCCCTGCCGGCGCTGGCCAGGAGCCGGTCGGCGATGGTCATGAGGCGTGCATCCAGCCGCTCGGGAGCCAGCAGCCGCGGCCGGGCCTTCAGGATCTCATCGATCACCGCCGTCGACTCGGCCACCCGACCATGGTCGATCAGCTCCATGCAACGATCGAGATGTTCGAGCCCCTCGACCTCGGCGTCGACGGCGGCCTCGACGCGCGTGAGCTCGATGTGATCTGCCTGCACCTTGGCAAGCTCCCGCAGCCGCCCCAGGCAATGCCGCACACCCTGGAGACTGCCAGCGGCACGACCGTGCAAGGCAGCCAGGGTCTCCTCGAGTCCGCGATCGACAAGGGCCATGCGGGCGCGAACGTCGGCCAGCAGCAGCTGCGCTTCCGCACCGACCCGTCCGGTCGTACGCAGCGAGAGCAGCTGAGAGCAAGACTCTCGCAGGTTGCCGTCCTTGGCCGCCTGGCGGGCAGCACCGAGGCGGTGATCGAGCTCCATCAGCCCCTGATCGACCAGGTCGAGTTCGCGCCGCGCAGCCTCGTGCATCGGTTCGTCTGCCAGCATCTGCATCAGTTCCTGACGTGCCGCGTCGAGTTCACCGGCTGCGGCCCGCTCCCTCGCCACCGCGACTCTGACGGCGAGGCCGGCCTCGCGATCCGCCAGGCCAGCGGCGGCCGAAGCGACCTGCACGGCGCCGACGGCCTCGGCTGCACGACGCAGCTCCAAAGCCAGAGTGCCGTCGCCGGCAACGGTCACGGCCACCGGGCCGGCCCCACCCAACCGCGCCAACGCCACGACGAGACGCCCAAGCGGCTCGCCGGTATCGAACCCGCAATCGCGGACAGCGACCGCCAGGGCGCTCGCCTGCGCCAGGTCCGCGGCCCCTTGCAGAGCCGCGAGCAGGGCGGCCCCGATTCGAGCCTTGGGACGTGCCAGCCACTCGATGGCAGGCCGCAAGACGACATCGGATTCGATGGCGCGCCATTCCGCAAGGGCAGCGATGAGGTCTCCGGCATCGATGTGCCGCTGGATCGCCTCATCGGCCATGGCTGCGGCCGCCCTGGCCAGGCGAGGCCGGACGTCGCGGCCGGCCTCACGATCGACCGCCACTGCACGCGCCAACGCATTGCGCGCCTCCCCGACCTCGTCGCGCTCGAGCAGTTCCTCGGCCTGGGCCGCGTACTCCGAAGCCATCCCACGGCGCTCGTCGACCAGCTTCTCGAGCCGTTGGAATTCCGCCACGATCCGCGCTGCCGCGATCCCTTCGACCCCACCCTTGCCCGAAGGTGCCCCGGCCAGGACGGCCGCGGCGCCACAGAGATCGCCGGCAGCGAGCAGCGCCTTCGCCTCGTCGAGGACTCGCCGCAACGTGTCGGCGACCTCCTGGGCAGCACCTTCAGTCGCCTCGATCGCCTGCGCCAACGCCTGGACCTGCTCGTTGTCCGCCATCACGGCGAGTCGCTTCTGCAGTCCCTGGGCTGCCCTCAGATCGCCCTCGTCCAATCGCTGACGACCTCGTTGCAGCAGCCGATCGCGGGCCCGGTCACGAATGTCCTCGGCCTGGCGATCATGCCGGATCAGCGGGTCGGCGGCGAGCTGCAGCGCATCTTCGAAGCGCTGCTCACGCAGGGCCTTCCGAGCTCGTTGCAGCCTGATGAAGCGATCGAACATGCAGTACGCGGCGCGGACGGCGCCACCTCGAACGAGGCCGCCTTGCGCGGTCGGATTCGACTATTGCCAAGTCGTGGCGACCTGGCCAGCCCCGCCGGCCGCGCGAGCCCGCTGCAGGCAGGCATCCGCCACCAACAGGAACCCCTTGCGGTCGGCAATCTGGCTCGAGGGGACCGTGGCGATCCCGGCTGCAGGCTGCAGGCCGAAGCCCTCAGGCAGACGCTGCTGCAGGGCCGCGAGCATGCGCCGGGCGAGAATCTCGGCGCCATCGCTACCCGTGCCGGGCAAGAGAAAGAGGAACGTCGAGGGCGAGAACCTCGACAGCACGTCGATGTCCCGACACTCGTTGAGGAACACGCTGGCGGCTTCGGCCAGCGCGGCCTGACGGTCCGGTCCGGCCAGCGAATCGAACGCCGTGCCGAGATCGAGCAGCACGAGCGACAGCGGCTGGTGAAAGCGAATCGCGCGTTTCCACTCCTCGTCGATCTTGCAGGCGGCAAATGGCCCGTCGAACAGGCCGGTCTCCGGATCCTGCAGCCGCTCCAGGGGCGATCGCTCGCGCTCGAAACGCAGCAGCCGCTGCAGCGTGCTCTCGGTGTCGCCGCTGTCGGCGAGATCGCGCTCCACGCGCCGCAGCAGATCGTCGACCGATGGCCGCGGCGCCGTTCCGCGCGACTCGAGGAGCTCGCTGCCGTCGATCGATCTGCTGGCCGCATGCCAACGCAGGCTGCCGTTGGCGAGACAGAATCGGGCCAGCTGTGCGCCGATCTCGTCCTCCGCATCGACCACGACGTAGACCTGCCGGCCTTCAGCCTTGAGCCATCGCACCCCGGCGAACGCATGGCGGCCACCGAGCGCCGCGGTGACCGGCGGCCCTGCCAACGCATCGACGATCACGAGATCGTCCGCCGTGGCCGCAGCGAGCGACGCCTCGCTCGCAGCGCAATCGAGGAGTTGCTCGAGTCCAGCGCGCACGTCGTCGCGCGCTCCTACCCAGAACCATCGCTTCATCTCGCCCGCCCTCCTCAGGCATCGATGCCGGCAGCCGCGGCATCGGTAAGGTCCTCGTTGCTGAACACGCTCTGGACGTCGTCGTTGTCCTCGAGCGCGTCGATCATCTTCACGATCCGGTTCGCCACCTTGGCGTCGTCGATGACCACCGATTGCGTCGGCACGTAGGCCAGGTCGGCTTCGATCAGTGGCACCTCGAGTCGATCGAGCTCCTGCTTGACGTCCGCGAATTCGGTCGCCTTGCAGAGCACGAACCACATGTCTCCGGCCCGCTGCAGATCCTCGGCCCCGGCCTCGAGCGCGAGTTCGAGCAAGCGATCCTCGGCGAGCGGCTCGCCCTCCTTCGGTGCCGCATCGACGACGAACCGGCCGCGGCGCTCGAACATCCAGGCGACGGCCCCGGACGAGCCCAGGTTGCCGCCGTACTTGTCGAAGATCATGCGCACGTCGGCGGCGGTGCGATGTCGATTGTCGGTCAGGATCTCGAGCATCACCGCGACCCCGCCAGGCCCATAGCCCTCGTAGACGACTTCCTCGAAGTCCCCGGTCGTATTCTCGCCGGTCCCCTTCTTGATCGCCCGTTCGATGACCTCCTTGGGCATGCTGAGAACGCGGGCCTTCTCGACCGCCAGACGCAATCGCGGGTTGCTGTCGATGTCACCTCCGCCCTGGCGCGCCCCGACGGTGATCATGCGGGACAGCTTGGCGAACGCCTTGGCCCGCTTGGCATCGACCCGGTCCTTGCGAAACCGGATGTTCGAAGAGTGGGAATGACCAGCCATCGACAGGAACAAGGGGACCGTGGCAAGGTCCCCGAGGAGGCCCAACGTACCTCCGGTTGTCTCAGCGGCAGATCGGTCTCAGCGGCAGATCTGCCTCGGCTGCAGATCAGCGCTTGCTGAACTGCGTCGAACGACGAGCGCCGTGGCGACCGTACTTCTTGCGTTCGACCTCACGCGAGTCACGCGTCAACAGACCGTGTTCGCGCAGCGTGCCGTCGAAGTTCTCGTTCTCGGTGCGCAACGCCCGAGCGATGCCGAGGCTCACGGCACCGGATTGACCGGTGATGCCGCCGCCATCGACCTGGCACCAGACATCGTAGGAGTTGCGCGTATCGGTGACGAGCAGGGCCTGTTGGGCCCGGGCCCTGGTGTCGTCGGTGGTGAAGAACTGATCGAGTTCCTTGCCATTGACGACGAACTTGCCGGTCCCGGCCTTGATCCGCACGCGCGCGGTGGAGGTCTTGCGGCGTCCGGTGCC
>JAGQRA010000506.1 GCA_020425885.1 Planctomycetota bacterium
CAGGTCGGCCCAGCAGGGTGCGAGCCGAGCCGTGTTCGGCTCGCCGGCCGTCGTCAGGAACTCGGCCACGCTCGGCGACCAGTCACCGTTCACCGCCGTCGTCGCGCCGACGACGACGTAGCCGTTGCTGCAGGCGTGGAACTGGCTCACCGCGCCACCGCTGTGCGGCCAGGTGCCGGTGAACCCGTTCCAATGCGACGGCACCGGCAACGGTTCGGACATCGTGTCGTCGGACATGACACCGAGACTCTGGCTGCGGACCGGTAGGCCGAGCGGCGGGAACCAGTTCGATGAGCCCTGCGAGACCGTGTAGCCGGCCTGGCCGATCGCCGTCAGCACGATCGTGTTCTCGGTGCCGGGCAGGCCGCTCGCATCGCCGCGCAGATCGAATGCCGACAACGCCGCCGCCCCCTCGTAGAACGAGCTCGCACCGGAGTAGCAGCCCTGCCCGTAGTCGATCGCCTGGGCGCAACGCACAGCGGTCGCCGGCACCGACGGCGAGGTCGAGTAGTGCAGGGCACCGTTCCAGATGCGTGGATGGAACTGGGTCCCGGCGAACGGCACGTTCGACGCACCGCCGGTCGTCAGCGAGAGCTCGTTGTTCGAGAACGTCGAGGTGCCGCCGATGCCGGTGGTGTAGGCATGCGACCAGCGGTCGAGCACGAGGGCGATGGTGTAGTCGCCGGCCGGCAGATGGAGCGGCTGCGCCAGCGGGCAGATCGTGGCGACGTCCGGCGGCGCCGAGATACCGGTGGCGGTGGCAACCCGGTGCCACTCCGCCGCACTCTGGTGATTGGGCGAGCTGAAGCTCGGCACGCAGCCGAGGTAGATGTCGACGCAGCCGGCCGTGCCGAGCGGAGTCCGGGCCGAGATGTTCAGGTCGATCCGGGTGAACTCGACGGCGCTGCGAACCTCGAGGTCGAAGTAGAACGCGCCGCCGACGCTGCCGCCGTTGTTGGCCGCGTAGATCGTGGTCAGCGGCGACTGGGCGAACGCCGCGGCGGCGAACGTGAGCGCGACGGCGAGGTGAGGGAAGTGCTGCATCGGAGCCTCTGTCGTTGGTGGTGATGGTGACGGGGACGACCACCAAGGCGCAGCGCGCCGTCGCATTCCCTCACGATGCCGCGAGATTCCGTCCCGGCCGTGATCCCGTCAGTTTCGTGAGGCAATGGCCCGCGTTCCTGCGCGTTGACGATCGGCGGCTGCGCCGACGCAGCGCCCGCGCCACGGCCATCACCCGGCGCGCGGGGCAGTTCAGTCGACGCCGCCGTCGACCTCGCGGAACAGCCATGCGCGGGCCATATTCCAGTCACGCTCGACGGTCGCGGTCGAGACCCGCAGCACCGCGGCCGTCTGCTCGATCGTCAGTCCGGCGAAGTAGCGCAGCTCGACGACACGCGCCTTCCGCGCGTCCGTGTCGCCGAGCCGGCGCAGGGCATCGTCGAGCGCGAGCACCAGGTCAGGAGTCTCGATGGCGGCGGCCACGTCGATCGACTCGAGCGACACCGGTCGCCGGCCGCCACCGCGCCGTTCGGCTTTGGCGCGGCGGGCGTGATCGATCAGGATGCGCCGGATCGCGGTCGAGGCCAACGCCAGGAAGTGCGCGCGATCGTGACACTCGACCTCGCGCTGATCGACGAGCCGCAGCCAGGCCTCGTTCGCCAGCGCCGTGGTCTGCAGCGTGTGACCCTGGCGCTCGCCGCGCAGGTGAAGGGAGGAGAGTCGACGCAGCTCGTCGTAGATCAACTCGGTCAGGCGCTCGACCACAGCCGCGTCACCGTTCCGCATCCGCTGGAGCAGGGCAGTGACGGTATCGAAGGTCGACATGTAGTCTCCGCTCTCGTTGTACCACTGTGTCGCGAACCGGCAATCGGCTCGCGACCGAACGCCGTCGTCGCCGACGACTACAATCACCGGGTTGCACCGATGACGGAATCGCAATGGGAGCGCATCGACCGACTGTTCGCCGCCGCACGGGCGATGCCCGCGGCCGAGCGCGAACGGTTCCTCGCCGCCGAGTGCGCCGAGCAGCCGGAGCTGCGGTTCGAGGTCGAATCGTTGCTGGCGGCGGAGGACCGCGCCGGTGGTTTCCTGCAGCACGCCGCGCTGGGTTCCGATTTCGACGTCGACGCGGTCGAGCAACGTTCCGAGGCACGCGAGGTCGGACGCCGTTGTGGTATCTACCGCCTGACCGCGCTGATCGACGCCGGCGGCATGGGCGCCGTCTTCGCCGCCGTCCGGCCCGATGACGCCGATCGCCGCCGCGTCGCCGTCAAGCTGCTGCGCGATCGCGCGGTCACCGGCAAGGCCCTCGAACGCTTCCTGCGCGAGCGCGAGGCGATGGCCCGACTCGATCATCCCAACATCGCGCAGCTGCTCGACGGTGGCACCGCCGCCGACGGTCAGCCGTTCCTGGTGATGGAGTTCATCGACGGCGAGCGCATCGACCGCTGGTGCGACCTCCACCGCCTGCCGATCGACGATCGGCTGCGGCTGTTCCTCGGGGTCTGCGAGGCCGTGCATCACGCGCACCAGAACCTGCTCGTGCACCGCGACATCAAGCCGGCAAACATCCTGGTCACCGATGTCGGCGGCACACCGGTGGCCAAGCTGCTGGACTTCGGCATCGCCAAGTCGATGCAGCCCGAAGGCAAGCTGACGCAGACCGACCAGAAGCTGCTGACGCCGCAGTACGCGAGCCCCGAGCAGCTGCTGGGACACCGCATCACGACGGCGACGGACATCTACTCGCTGGGCGTCGTGCTCTACGAACTGCTGAGCGGTTGTCGCCCGTTCCGGCGCGACGCCGCCGACCGCGACCTCGCCCGCCGCATCGGCGAGCAGGATCCGATCCGCCCGAGTGCGACCATCGCGCGGCCGGAGCCGCCACCCGACGGCCGCGAACCGGCGGCGATCGCGGCCGACCGCGGGCTGTCGGTCGAACGGCTGCAGCGCAAGCTGGAGGGCGACCTCGATCGGATCGTGCTGATGGCGATGCACTCCGAACCGGCGCGGCGCTACGCCTCGGCCCGGCAGCTGGCGACGGATCTACGCCAGCACCTTGCCGGTCGGGCGGTGCTCGCGCACGGCGACTCGCTGGCCTACCGCCTGCGCAAGGTGCTGCGGCGTCATGCGGGCGCCCTGGCCGGGATCCTGCTCGCGGTGATCGCCGTCACCCTCGGCATCGCCTGGCGCGTGAACGAGGTCGAAGCCGCGACCCGGCGACAACAGGTCCTGCGCCAGCAGCTGGTGATGCTCGAGCAACAGGAATCGGGTTCGGCGGCGTTCGCCGCGGCGCTGCTCGACGTGCGGGCGCTGCTCGACGAATTGCCCGGGCAGACCGAGGAGCGGCTGTGGGCTGTCGAGCAGATCGCCCACATCTTCGCGTCGCGTTCGCGACACGGGGAGGCCACCGACTGGCTGCGAACGGCGGTCGAACTCCACCGCGACATCGATCGCTCGAACGCTCCCGGCATCGCCGCGGCCGAGCTGCAGCTGACCCGTTCGTTGGTGCTCGGCGGACGGTTCGCGGCGGCGATCGCGACCGCGCGCGGGGTCCTGGACCGGCCCCGGCCGCTCGTGACCGCCGCGCAACGGGGCACCGCCCACCGACTGCTCGGGGCCGCGCACGCCGGCCTCGGCCAGTTCGCTGCTGCCGAGGCGGCGTTCGGACAGGCGCTCGAGCTGCTGCAGCGCGCGTCGCCGACGCAGCCCGCCGAGCTGGCGCAGGCCCTCGCCGATCAGGCCCTCATGGACGTCGATCGTGGCGCCTCGCATCGCGCGGTGCGACTGCTCGAACGCGCGCTCGATGTCCTGCGTCAGACGAGCTACGGACAACAGCGCGTGCGCCTCGAGGCGCTGGTCGAACGGCGGCTCGGCAACGCGCTGTGGATGAGCCCCGACTTCGCCGCCGCCGAAGGCCATCTGCGGCGGTCGGCGGCGTTGCTGTACCCGCGCTTTCCGCGCGAGGACCTGCAGCTCTGCACGACGCGCCTCGACCTCGCGGTCGTGATGGGCCATCGCGACGCCAGCGGTGCGTGGAAGTCGACCTACCGCGAGTGCCTGCGCCACATCGTCCGCGCGACCGGCAGCAGGAGCGTGCTGTTCGCCCGCGCCTGTTTCGCCGTCTGCCGCGGCAAGCCGACGCTGGCCCTGGAGCTGGCTTCGACCGCGCACCGCTCGTTCCTGGCCTACGAAGCGCTGCCCGACGCCGACCCGCTGTACCAGACCGAACTGCACGTGCTGCAGGCGCTGGGCGCGCGCCCGAGGAATCGGCCGCCGAACGCGAAGTTGGAGATGCTGCTCGACGACATGGCGGCCCTGGTGCCTGCGAACCACCCGCGCCTGGCCATCATGCGCGGTCTCGTCGGCATGGAGCTGCTCGGTCGGAAGAGCGGCCGGGCGCGGGCGCAGCTCGAGGCCGCCTACACCGGCTGCCTGGCGACGCTGGGCGGCGAGCACCCGGCGACGGTCAGGGCCCGGGACAACCTCGCTACCGCCGATGGCCAGGCATCCCCGAAGACCGAGACCGGCTGGCCCTACGCGGAGACCTTCGGCTGGCTCGGCCCCGACGAAGGCGAGATCGCGACCTTCCTCGCCGACTACGACGACGACCCGCTCGAGAAGCTGATCCGCATTCCGATCGATCCGAGCGAACGGAGTCGCGCCACGCTGTGGATGCTGGGGCGCTCGTACGTGTGGGAAGGCGACTTCCTGCGCGAGGACCCGCTCTACGCGGTGATGGTCAACGACGATCCGGCGCAGGTCGTTCGCTTCCACCCGGGCCTGCTGTTCGGCTTCCAGGTCAGCGAGAGCGATGGCGATCTGCAGCATCGCCAGCCGGAGTGGCAGCCGGTCGACATTCCGATCGCCTGGCTGCGGCGCGAGGACAACACCTTCCTGATCTACAAGGACATCCAGTATCAGCCGAGGAAGCGCGAGCCGACGGTCGACCAGCAGTGGACGCACAACAACCTGTCGTTCGGCATCGCGCGAACGCGCGATGACGACCACAGCTGGTGGTACGATCCCAGGAGATCGGAGGGCGAAGGTCTCGATGACGTGCTGTTCATCGAGAAGCGACAGGGCGAGGCCGAGGCATGGCGGCGCGCCAATGTTCCGCCGGACTTCCAGGGCAAGTGGGAACGCGCGCTCGAACAGGATCCGCAGCGCCTCGACGCGGCGCGCGCTGCCGCCCGCCGGGACTGCCGCGGCGAGCTGATGATCTTCCTCGAGCTCGACGGCGCCCGCTGAAGCGGCGCGCCGATCTCGGCGGCCGCGGTCACCAATCGGCCAACGGCACGACCACGGGGCGATCGATCTCGGCCGATCCCGGGGTCAACAGCACGGTGAGCCGCCGCCGCGCCGCCGCCGGCAACCGCACCGTGAAGCCGATCATGCGCGTTCCGGGATTGGCGGCGTCGTGGGCAGCCGGGGGACGTTCGGTCTCGTAGGTCTCGAGGGTGACGTCGGCCGGCGACAGCACCTGCAGCATCAGCCGCCGGCCATCCTGCTCGAGCACGGCTTCGGCGCCATCGAGTCGCGCCACCGTGGCCATCGTGACCATCCCCCAGCGAACCGCCGTCTCGGCAGGTTCGCCCAACGCCTCGATCTCGTCCTCGACGATCACCGAACGGTTCGGGCGCAGGCCGATGCCGCGACTGGCGCGCTGCAGCTGCCCGGCATGGGCATGGGACAGGTCGACGATCGCGTGCGGCATCGGTCCCACCGGCGAGAACCGCGTGATCGCGCCCGAGCCCTTCACGCGTTGCGGCCCGCCATCGACGACGAGGGTGTTGTGCGACAGGTTGTTCAACCTGAACACGGTCCAACGCTCGCTGCTCTGCCCGCGGCCCCACAGGTCGATTCCTCGCGACTCGAGGCTCTCGTAGCTCTGGGCGCCGAGATCGTGCGCCCACCGCACGCCGTCGGCGTCCATGACGAACGCGCCGATGTCCATGTGAGCATGGTTGGAACCCGGTGAACCGCCCTTGATCGCGAAGAAGGTGGCCGCTTCCTGCCAGCCGCTGCGGAGCATCGCGACCGGCGTACGGCCGTCGGCGTGCCAGCATCGCATGCGCGGTTCGGCCGGCGCGTCGAAGGCGGGCGCCCAGATCAACAGGAACGGCAACAGCCGGTCGCCGTCACCGGCCGAGGGGCGCGCCGTGTCGAGGAACTGCGCCAAGGCGGCACGTTCGTGGAACAGCAGCGACGGCTCGTCGCGCCTGGCGGCGAACCAGAACATCGCCGGCGAGACCCCGTGCCGCGCGCCGCAGTCGGAGTAGTTGAAGAACAGACCCGTCGGTCCGGTCACGTGCAGGAAGTAGTCGGCGCATGGCAGGAAGCCCTTCGCCTGCGCGAGATCGAAGTCGGTGCCCAGCGCCGAGCGCAGCGCGTCGATCAGCAGCACGTTGTAGGTCGTGCCGTAGACCCAGTAGCCCGGTCCTTCGGGGTAGGCGCCGTCCGGTTCGTATTCGCGCATCGCCAACGGCAGTTTGGCGACCGCGCGCGCGAGGATCTGCTCGGCGAGATCGGGCTCGTCCTCGAGCACCGCGAGCGCGCCGAGGCCGAGGCCGCCGTGGCACACCTGATTCCAGTTGTTGGTCGTGTCGACCCACCAGCCCCCGGCCAGCGAAGTCCGCAGCCCCTTGTCGACGATCGCCGCCCTGATCGTGCGGCGGGCATCGGCGCCCAGATCGTCATGCAGCCAGTCGTAGCCGATGGCCAACGCCGCGGTCATCTCGCCGACATCGAGGAAGTGGCTCGGGTTCCAGTCCTCGAAGGCGGCGGCGGCGAGCATCTCGGCCTCGGCCCGTTCGAGGCAGCGGCGGTCGCCGGTGAGCCGGTAGACGAAGGCGAGGTGCACGACCCGCTTCAGACAGGTCCGCGAGACGCCGAGCAGGCGGCGTCCGACCTTCTTCCTGACCACGGGCGCGGCAGCCCGGATGACCTCCGCGCCGGCCTCGAGGTAGGTCATGGCCCGACCGAGGATCGGACTGCCGGCGATCCGCCGCTTCAGGTCCGCGGTCCCCTTGGCGTCGAGGCAGAGTCGCG
>JAGQRA010000507.1 GCA_020425885.1 Planctomycetota bacterium
GCGCTCGCCAGCAGCTGGAACTGCAGCTGCGCGACCTGCCACATCTCATCGCCGGTCTCCTCGGCCTGGCGCCGGCGGGTCTCGGCCAGTTCGCCGGCGGCGACGGCCTGCTCGCGCCGGGTCTCGGCCAGGGCCTCGGCGTCGAGCGCGCGTCGCCAGCCGATCGACGTCGCGATGGTGCCGGCGATCAGGGCCAGCGCGACCGCGGCGGTGGCGACGACCGCGACCCGGTTGCGGCGCACGAACTTCCGCACCCGATAGGTCGTGCTCGGTGGGCCGGCCAGCACCGCCTCGCCGGTGGACAGCCGATGCAGGTCCTCGGCGAGCGCTTGGGCCGAGGCGTAGCGCTCGTCCGGCTCCTTGGCCATCGCCTTGGCGACGATCCAGTCGAGGTCCTCGGGCAGGCGGGCGGAAGCCGGCAACGTCGAGATGCGCGGCGGTTCCTGGTGACGGATGACATCGGTCGCCTGGCCGAGCGGCAGGCCGCCCAGGTCGAGTGGCAGGCGCCCCGTCAGCGTCTGGAACAGCATGACGCCGAGCGCGTAGACGTCGACCCGGGTGTCGATCGCCGCGCCGCCGAGGTCGAGCTGCTCTGGCGCCATGTAGGCGAGCGTGCCGATCACGTTGTCGGAGTCGCTCGACAACGTCGCCTGCCACTCGCTGCCGCCGGCGCGGGCGATGCCGAAGTCGATCAGCTTGGGGTGCCCGGTCTTGTCGATCAGCACGTTGGCCGGCTTGAGGTCGCGATGGACCACGCCGCGTTGGTGGCCGTGGTGGACGGCGTCGCAGATCGTCTCGAAGATGCGCAGCGTCGCGCCGCAATCGAGCCGACCGTCGCGGACGAACGCATCGAGCGGTTGCGCGCCGTCGATCAGCTCCATCGCGAAGTACGGCTGCGAGGTGCCGCCCTCGTCGAACGTGGCGGCCTCGTAGACCTGCGCGATCGCCGGATGCTGCAGGCGCGCGAGGATCTCGGCTTCGTATTCGAAGCGCACCCGGGCCTTGTCGCCGCCGAGGCCGTGCCGCATCACCTTCAGCGCGACCCGGCGATGCGGGCGTTCCTGTTCGGCTTCGAAGACCGTGCCCATGCCGCCGCGACCGAGCACGCAAGCCAGCCGGAAGGAGCCGATGCGGCGCCCGAGCCAGCCGGCGCCGGCCTCCGGCTCGAAGGCTGGCACGATCGGGCTGCTGTCGAGCACGGGGGCGGCGCCGGCATCGAAGTCGAGCAGCCGTCGGACCTCTCCGATCAGCTCCTCGTCACCGCCGGCGGCGTCACGTAACCAGGCGTCGCGTTCGTGCGCCGCGACATCGAGCGCGCGCTCGAACAGCTGGCGTACTGCCTGGAACGAACCGGTCACGTCGCAAGTCTACAAGGTCCTCGCGGCGTGACCGGCAGTTCAGCACTGACCGAGACCCGGGGCCGCGGCGAACAGCGCGAACATGCCGCCGGTCGGGTCGGTCAGCATCGAGAAGCTGCCGATCTCCGGGATCGGCACCGACTCCATCATCGCGTTGGCACCGAGCTCTTTCGCCTTCGCGGTCGCCGCCGCCAGATCCTCGACGAAGAAGTAGACGGCCCAACACGACGGTGCCCCCGGCATCGGGTGCTTCATCATGCCGGCGGCCTGCTTGTCGCCGAGCATCTGCACGTGATAGAGCCCGCCCTCGCCCATGTCCTTGATCTGTGGCTGCCAGCCGAAGACCTCGGTGTAGAACTTCTGCGCCGCGGCGACGTCGGTGGAGTAGGCCTCGTTCCAGCAGATGCGGCCCGGAACCGGCAGATCGGGGTCGAAGCCCTGCGACTCGGGCAGGCCCTTGTAGATCGAGAAGTAGGCGCCGGCGGGATCGCCGACGACCGCGAAGCGGCCGGTCCCCGGGATGTCGGTCGGCGGCACGCAGACCGAACCGCCGCTGGCCGTGATCTTGGCGGCCGTGGCGTCGACATCTTCGACCGCGACGTACGGCATCCAGTGCGACATCGGGATGTTCTTCTCCTCGACGATGCCGCCGATCGGACCGGGGCCGCACATGATCATGCGGTAGGTGTGACCCTGCACCGGCATCTCGTTGATCTGCCAGTCGAACAGGGATGCGTAGAAGTTCTGGGCCGCGGCGGCATCGGTCGTCATGAAGTCGTGCCAGACGAAGCGGCCGGGCCAGGGGCCTTGCGATTGTGACATGTGGTTCCTCGTGTCAGGGTGGGTGGCGCGTCAGTTGACGAATGGACTGCCGCGAGTCGAGTGGTTTTCACCGCTTCCGATCGCGCCCGGCAAAAGGCAATGGTCGAGCTGGCCCGGATTCGGCGGCTGCCCTCTCCCCCCGGGGCTTGTCCGCGGTCTAGACTCGACTCTGCCATGGACCTGACACGCCGCTCGTTCCTCGCGGTCGCCGCCGCCGCTCCGATCGCCGGTCGCATGTCGCAGGGACCGGGGGGCGAGGCGATCACGACGCGCAGCTTCACGCGCGCGGGCATCGAGGTGCCGATCCTCGGGCTCGGCACGGCGCCGCTCGGCACCCTCGGCGATGACAAGGAAGAGGCCGCGGTGGCCGTGATCCGTCGCGCTTTCGACCTCGGCGTGCGCTACTTCGACACCGCGCCGTCGTACGACAAGCACCGCGCCGAACGCCGCATCGGCAAGGCGCTGGCCGGCCGTCGCGATCAGGTCCTGCTGGCGACCAAGTCCTATGTCGCTGCGAAGGCCGGCGCCATGGCGGAGCTGGAGCAGAGCCTCGAGGTGCTCGGCACCGATCACGTCGACGTCTTCCAGGTCCACGCCGTCGGCGACGACGAAGACCGCAAGCGCAAGCTCGACCCCGACGGCGGCACGCTGGCGGCGGCGGTGCAGGCGAAGAAGGACGGCAAGTGCCGCTTCATCGGCGTGACCGGCCACGCCCATCCCGAGGTGCTGGCGCAGTGTCTCGACGATTTCGCGTTCGACACCATGCTGGTGCCGGTCAACTGCGCCGACCCGTTGTGGCGTTCGTTCGTCGAAGGCGTGCTGCCGAAGGCCAAGGCGAAGGGTACCTCGGTCGTGGCGATGAAGGTCTTCGCCGCCGGCAAGTTGATCGGCAGGGACGGTGGACCGACCGCGGAGCAGTGTCTGCGTTGGGCGCTGTCGCAGGACGTCGCCGTGGCCGTGCCGGGGTGCACGACCATCGCGCACGTCGAGACCGATGCCGCGGTCGTGCGGCCGTTCGTGGCGATGGGCAGGGAGGAACAGCAGGCCGTGACGGCTGCCGTCGGCGCCCATCCCGGCAAGACCCTCGAGTGGTACAAGAAGGAGAAGGCGGCCACGAAGCAGGCCGGCAAGTAGCTCGGTCGGTCAGCGCGCCGGCAGGTCGACAGGCGGTTCACCATTCGAGTGCGGCAGCGTGAGGCGGGCGCGGGCCGTCGTCGTCGCCGCGGCAGGCGGTGACACGAAGCCACCGTTCTGCAGGTAGAAGCGGCCATCGCGGATGCCGGCGCAGCGATCCAGGCGTTGTCGTTCGCCGTGGCCATCGTGCGTGAAACGGGCCGTCGTGAGCGGGATCCAGGTGCCATCGCTCGTACGCACCCAGGCGTTGCCGAACTCGCAGTCGCGGAGCTGATCGCCGGTGCTGCCGCCGAAGTTCTCGACGAACGAGTAGAGGCCGCGCAGGTA
>JAGQRA010000508.1 GCA_020425885.1 Planctomycetota bacterium
CCGCCGCGATCTGGCCAAGCTCGGCGACGTCTTCGTCAACGATGCCTTCGGCACCTCGCATCGCGCCCACAGCTCGGTCAGCGGCGTGGCCGAACATCTGCCCGCGGCGGCCGGCTTGCTGCTCGAGCAGGAGCTCGCCGCCTTCGACCGCGTGCTGTCGGCGCCCGAGCGGCCGTTCGTCGCCATCCTCGGCGGTGCCAAGGTCAGCGACAAGCTGCCCGTGATCGAGAACCTGCTGACCAAGGTCGACAAGCTGATCGTCGGCGGCGCCATGGCCTACACCTTCCTGGCCCAGGTCGGCGCCAAGGTCGGCAAGTCGCTGGTCGAGCCCGAACTGTTCGAGGCCGCGAGCCAGGTCCGGGCCAGGGCCGAGGAACTCGGCAAGCAGCTGCTGCTGCCGATCGACCACGTCTGCGCCGCCGCGTTCGCCGCCGATGCCGCCGCGAGCGTGCATGCCGGCGACATCCCCGACGGCCTGATGGGGCTCGACATCGGCCCGCAGACCATCGCCAGCTACGTCGGCGCCTTGGCCGGGGCGCGGACCGTGGTCTGGAACGGGCCGATGGGTGTGTTCGAGATGGACGCGTTCTGCCGCGGCACCGAAGCGGTGGCGCAGGCCGTGGCCGCGGCGACCGCGGCCGGCGCATTCACCGTCGTCGGCGGCGGTGATTCGGTCGCGGCGGCCGAGAAGCTCGGCATCACCTCACAGCTCTCGCACGTGTCGACCGGCGGCGGCGCCAGCCTCGAGCTGCTCGAGGGCAAGACGTTGCCGGGCGTCGCGGCGCTCGGTTAGAGCGCGGCCTGCAGGGTCGATCGGCGTCGGCTCAGACGCGCAGCGAGTACTCGAACTGGTTGAGCCTGGCGACCGCGTGCCAGAGGTCGTCCTCGACGAAGTGGGGTTCGACGTAGAACTCGCCGTCGCCGCCGCCCTCGCCGGTCCTGACCATGATGGTGCCGACCTCGGCCCGCTGCGCCGCCAGCACGTCGGTCGTGGTATGGCCGATCATCCAACAGCGCTGCAGATTGAGGTCGAACTCCTGCTGCGCCATCTTGAAGATGCCGGGGCCGGGCTTGCGGAAGACGCTCTCCTTCTTGAAGCGACCCTTGCCCTTGGGGTGGTAGGGGCAGGAGTAGATCTTCGTGATCGGGATCCGCTCCGCCTGCATCTGGCGCAGGAAGGCCTCGCAGAAGCGCGTGAAGTCGCGTTCCTTGAGCCTGCCGAAGGCGATGTCCTGCCGGCTCGTGGCGACGAACAGCTTGAACTGGGTCGTGTCGATGCGGGTCAGCGCCTCGAGGGCGCGGTCGAGGAACGCGATCGAGCCGTCTTCGCGCAGTCGGCAGTTCTCGACGACGACGCCGTCGAGCTCGAAGAAGACACCTTGCTTGTCGGGAATCTTGGCCATCGTCAGGGAGTCCGGGCTGGGTCTGGTAGGGGGGGAGGCCACGGCTCTCCGCGGCGCCGGTGGAATCGGCATTTGCGGTCCGGTGCTTGAAACCAAGGGAAAATCGCCCGGCTGGCGAGGGCGGCGAATTCATCCCCATGTGCCTGTCCTTTCACCAGAAACAGCGGCTCCCGGTCCCACAGCGAGACGTATTGCTGGCATACTGCGCGGCCGTCCTTCCGCCACCTGCACGCACTCTTGTCCCGTCAGCCTGACAATGCACTGATGCTCCGCGTGCAAGCGGGTGATCTGGAAGCGTTTGCGCAGCTCGTCGCACGCTTTCAGAACATGGTGTACGGACTGACATTGAGCATCCTGCGCCGACGCGAGGATGCGGAAGAAGCCGCCCAGGACGCCTTCGTGAAGTTGTTCCGGGCCCGGGATTCGTTCGACAGCCAGAAGAGCTTCGAGCCCTGGCTGCTGCGGATTGCCGGCAATGCGAGCCGTGACAAACTGCGGCGGCGGCGCGTCAACGAGACGCCGATGCAGCGCAACGACGAGGACGAGCTGTTCGAATACGCTGACCCGCGGACGACGCCGGATCCGGGTCTGCAGGACGGCGAGGCCGTCCGGCAGGCGCTCGACGGACTCAGCCAGAAGGTCCGGCTTCCGCTCGAGCTCAAGTATCTGCGCGGGTTGACCAACCAGCAGATCGCGTCGGCCCTCGAGATCTCGGTCAGCAACGTCAAGGTCCAGATCGCGCGCGGCAAGGACATCCTCGCCAGCCGGCTGGAAGGGAAGCTGCAATCATGACCTCTTCGCCAGGCGAACGACCGGGTGCCGAGAACGGGTCGAATTGGAACGCACCGCTGCACCAGCCGGCCAACCCTGCGGATCTGGAGCGATATCCGCCGCAAGGGCCGGAGTGCGCGCGGATGCGCGGCCTGATGCGCGACTTCGTCGACGAGGAACTCGGGCCGGTGACGACGGCCGAGGTCGAGGAACACGTGCATGGCTGCCGCACCTGCGCGCTGGCGCTGGCGCGGGCGGAGCACGAGTTGTTTCTGGTTCGCCGCGCGATTGCGGGCGGCTCGCTCGAGGCGGGATCGGGCCGACCGAGGCGACCGGTCACTGCTCCCCCGGGCTTCGGGGACTCGGTTCTGCGTGCCCTGGTCCGTGACTTCGAAGATGCGGACGTGGGCGGTACCGATCCGGTCGGACGGACGGTCCTGGGCGACCAGCGGGCCCGCAGCAAGGCTGCGGATTCGTCGTTGTCGCTGTTCGGCGGCGTCGTGATCGGCTCCGTGGTTCTCACCCTGCTGATCCTCACGCAGGCGTGGTTCCGCGGCGACGGCGACGCCGGGCCGCAGAGTGTGGCCCGCCTCTCGATCACGAGTTCGGTCGATGCGCACGGCGTGTTCGGCAATCGCCACCTGCAGCTGACCCCGGGTGCGGGCCTCGGCGACGACCAGCTGCTCTGGGTCGGCGCGGGCGGCGCGGCGCAGGCCGACTGGTACGATACGTCGTCGAAGAGTCAGCCGGCCGCCACGTTCCACATCGGTGGCAACGCCGCGATGCAGCTGCGCAACGGTTCGCCCACGCTGGTCAACGGCGAGTTGCAGGTCGACACCTGCCGCCCGGTCGAGATCGCCATCAGCGATGGTACCCGCCTCGAACTGGGCGTCGGTCGCTACCTCCTCACCGCCGAGGAGATCGGTCTGAATCGGCGCTACGATCCACTGCTGGGGGCCTCCGGCGATCTTCGTGTCGGTGTCGAGGTGCTTCAGGGTGACGGCGCGCGCATCGTGCGCCAGGGCTCGGCGCCGATGGTGGTCGGGCCAGGGTCGGTCGGGGTCTATGCCGGTGACGTCGGCGACGTCTCGGTCTCGGCTGGCAATCAGGGCGGCGGCGTGGCGCGGGGCCCGGCCCAGCAGCCCCCGGAACCGGAACCGGGCGGCTCGTTCCATGGTCACGTCTGGGAGCGCAACGGCATGCCGGTGGTCGGCGCCGACGTGTTGATCAGCTACCTGGGCAATGGCGTCGTCCAACCCGCGTCGGCGGTCGTATCCGAGACCGGTCTGTTCAGGTTCGAGACCGGTGGCACTTCCCAGCCGGCGATCTGCAATTCGCCGTTCGCCATCGTGCAGGTCGTGCCGCCGGGGCATCGCCGCAACCTCGGGCTCACCGTGCCGGATGCATTCCGGGTCGTCATCGAGGGCAATGCGGCGCGATTGGCGGATGCGCTGGTGTGTGAGACGACCACGACCCTGGGCGGCGTCGTGGTCGACGACCAGGGCCAGGGGCTGTTCGGTGTGAAGCTCGTGCCGTGCGTTCTCGACGATGTGTTCGGGACGCTGCTGCCGTGGATTCCCGGGCAGGCGACCACCGGCAATGACGGGCGGTATCAGCTCAGCCGATTGCCGGCTCGGCTGCCCGTGCACCAGAGCCTCGTCATCATCCTCGAGCATCCTGGTTTCGAGACGGCCGTGCTGCCGGTGCCGGTCCGCGGCTCTTCGGCCGCGGTGCAGTTCTCGGGATCGGCCGTGCTGCGCCGGCTGCGAACGGTCCGGCTGCACGATATGCCGCCGAACGCAGCCATTCAGATCTGGCAGGACGTCCTCGGCCTGCCGGAGGGATCGGCGGCCCGGATCCACGCCGTTCACACCGACTCGAATGGTGAGATCGGCTCACTCGAGGTCGGTCGCGGCAGGCTCTGGCTTCGCAACAGCAGCCCGACGATGCCGATGCTGCGCGAGCTCGTCTCCGATGGTCGGCCCGGCAATGGCCTCCGTCCTGCCAACGGGGCTTCCCAGCCACTGGCGACGGTGTTCGAAACGCAACAGTTCGTGACCAGCACGAGCCTGGCGCTGGCGATGTCCTATCGCCATCAGTCCTTCACCACCGCGGCTTCGGGTTCGGGTTCTGGCACGGACTTCGTGTTCCTCGATGCCGCCAGTGGCAAGGGCGTGGCCGGTGCGCAGGTGTTCGCCGTGCAGGGTGGTGGACCGCGGGGTCGGGCCAGGGTCCGTTTCGTCGGTTTCACCTCGCCGGTCGGCGTCCTGCGATTCGAAGTCGGGGCCAATGACTTCGGCGCCTTCGCCATCGCCGGCAACGGTGCCGTCGCGAGCCTCGAGGCCGCCAACCTGCATCAGCAGTTCAGCGTCGCGTTGTCGCCTGGTGTCGGCCGGGTCGTGCTGTCGCCGGGTCGGCGCCCCGTGGTCGGTTCCGGGGATCAGGTGGTTCCGGTGGCGCTCAGGTCAGCGACTGCGATGCCTGGGCTGAGTCCGGTGCTGCACCGCTTCTTCAGCAGCATCGAGGGTTGGGAAGTCGACGGCCTGCCGGTCGGAGAATACGACGCCGAGATCGAAGGCCAGACCTTCCGTATCCAGGTCGTCGACGGCAACGTGGCCATCCTGGAGTGATCCCCGCGGGCCGGCACGATGCCGCCCGATCCGAGCCGTTGATTGGCCGTTGATAGGTCGTTGACTGGCGGTGCCGCGGGCGAAGCGCTTCACTTGCGCCATGAGTGCTCGGCAAGTGCGTCGCCACGCCATCTCGCGGCGGAGGTTCTGTGGTTCCATTTCCGCCGGTGCGGTTGCTGCCTCGTTCGGCCTGCGCACGGCGGCTTCCAGCAGTCGGGTCCTCGGTGCCAATGAGACGCTGCGCATCGGCGTGGTCGGATTGCACGGCCGAGGCGGCGCGCACATCCAGGGTTTCGGCAACTTGCCGAACGTGCGCGTCGTGGCGTTGTGCGATGTCGATTCGGCGGTGCTCGATGCCCGGGTCACCGCTGCCCGCAAGGCCGACTCGGAGGTGCGCGCGTTCGCCGACGTGCGGGCGATGCTCGACAGCGGGATCTGCGACGCGGTCGCGGTGGCGACGCCGAATCACAGCCACGCCCTGATCGGGATCTGGGCGGCGGAGCGTGGTCTGCACAGCTACATCGAGAAACCGGTGGCCCACGACGTCTGGCAGGGTCGCCAGCTGGTCGCGGCGGCGGCGAAGCACGGCGTCTGCATCCAGACCGGCTCGCAGTGCCGCAGCCTGGCGGCGAATCACGAGGCCATGGCCTATCTGCGCGGCGGCGAGTTGGGGGCGATCGAGCTGGCGCGCGGCCTGTGCTACAAACGGCGCAAGAGCATTGGCAAGGTGGCCGCGCCGCGGCCTGTGCCCGAGACCGTGGACTACGATCTGTGGCTCGGTCCGGCACTGCTGGAGCCGGTCCGGCGTACGCAGTTCCACTACGACTGGCACTGGCAATGGAACTACGGCAACGGCGATCTCGGCAACCAGGGC
>JAGQRA010000509.1 GCA_020425885.1 Planctomycetota bacterium
CAAGCCGACGATCCCGCCGGACGCGACCCTGGTCTTCTACGTCGAGCTGCTGGCGATCAAGTAACGCGTGCGGCCGGCGCCGGTCGGGCTGCTCGCCGGGCCAGCTGGCCGCAGGCGGCCATCACCGAGCGTCCCTTGGTGATCCGCCGGCGGACCGCCAGTCCTGCGGCCCGCAGGCGGCCGATGAACGTTGCGACCTCGTCGTCCGACGGCGGCGGCGCGATCGGCGCGGTTCCCGGGTTGTACGGGATCACGTGCACGAGCACGCGGCCGAGCGGGGCGCAGAAGCGCGCGATGGCCGCCGCATCGGCGGCGCTGTCGTTGATGCCCGGCAGCAGGCACCAATGGATGCCGAGCGCCAGGTTGCGGCGCTGGCGGTAGTCGATCAATGCCCGTTGGATCTCGGCCAGCGGGTAGCGCACCGAGTGTGGCATCAGCTGCGCGCGCTGGGCGTCGGTCGCCGCGTTTAGGCTGAGCGCGAGCCCGAGCCGCTTCCAGCCGAGGCGGCGCAGGGCCAGGATGCCGGGCACGTGGCCGACGGTGCAGACGGTCATGCGATCCTGCGCGTAGGCGAGGCCGGAGCGATCGGTCAGGACGGCCAGCGCCTGCAGCAGCGGATCGAGGTTGTCGAGCGGCTCGCCCATCCCCATGAAGACGAGATTGTGCGGACGGGCCACTTGGCAGGCGATCGTCACCTGCGCCGTGATCTCGCCGGCGGTCAGGTTGCGGACGAGGCCGCCGCGGCCCGACTCGCAGAACGTGCAGGCCCTGGCGCAGCCGACCTGGGTCGAGACGCACAGGCTGCTGCGACCATGTCCCATCGGCAGCTGGACGCTCTCGACGGTGCTGCCATCGAGCAGACGCAGCAGTCGCTTCGTCACCGTGCCGGTGCCGAACTGCTCCTGCTGTGTTGCCGCGACGGTCGGTAGATCGAGCTGCGCGATGCGGCGCCAGCCGGCCGCGGCCCGAGGGCCGAGGCCATGCCGCTCCGGTGTGAAGCGGCCCAGGCACAAGGCGTCGCGATGCAGGCGGCCGGCGAGCCCGGTGCCCTTGCCGCTGCCGAAGGCCTGCGCGGCGGCGGCACGCAGTTGGTCGGTCGTCAGGCCCAGGATGTCGGTCATGCGCAAGCCACTGGAACCGAAACGCGCCCCCGGTGAAAACTTGGCATTGCAAAGTAAAAACGATGGCGTCGTGTCGGGGGCTTCGTCATCATGCCGCACCAATGGCAGCAGCAGTTGATCCAGCGGCGAGTCCGACCGGCGCCAGTTCGGAGGCCCCGGTATTGGTCGCCCGCAACGTGTTCCGCCTCCGCGCCGTGGAAGGGCAGCAGGTACCGATCGTGCGGGATGTCTCGTTCGAGCTGCCGCGCAGCGGTTTCGCCACGATCATGGGACCGTCCGGTTCGGGCAAGTCGACCCTGCTGCACCTGCTCGCCGGCCTCGATCGTCCGAGCTCGGGCGAGGTCCGGATCGCCGGCCAGGATCTCGGCAAGGGCAACGAGGAGCACCGCGCCGCGATCCGTCGCCGTCACATCGGCTTCATCTTCCAGTTCTTCCACCTGCTGCCCGACCTCACCGTCGACGAGAACGTGACGCTGCCGCTGCGCATCGTCGGCCAGAGCCCGCAACGTCACCGCGCCCGCATCGACAACCTGCTCGAGTTGCTCGGCGTGGCCGGCCTCAAGGCGCGGCTGCCGTCGGCGCTGTCCGGTGGCGAGATGCAGCGGGTGTCGATCGCGCGCGCGTTGTCGACCCAGCCACCGCTGATCCTGGCCGATGAGCCGACCGGCAATCTGTCCAGCAAGGCGGGCGAGGAGGTCGTGCAGCTGCTGCGCACCGTGCGCGACAAGCTCGGCACCGCGATCCTGCTCGTGACCCACAATCCGCGCGACGCCGCTGCGGGCGACCGCGTGATGTTCCTGCACGACGGCGTGCTCGATCCAGAACACTCTCTCGAGGGAGGCCCCTTCGTTGTCGCTGACGTCTTTCATCGTCTCGAGAAGCTGGGCATCTAGCTGGTTGCGCATGGTGCTGACGATCCTGGGCATCGCGCTCGGGGTCGCGATCGTCGTGGCCATCTACGTGATGGACCACAACACGATCCAGAGCCGGCTCTTGGCTCGCGATCCGCAGCGCGGTCGCGTCGACCTCGAGGTCGTGGCGCGCGATGCGTCTATGCCGGCGCACACCGTCGCGTCGCAGCTCGCACGTGAGGAAGGGGTCGAACGGGTCGCCGTCTGGCGCGAGGCGCGCGGCATCGTGCGCGCCGGTGGCAAGGAACTCGACGTCGCGGTCTACGGGCTCGATCCGTTGCCGGCCGGCCCGTTCGGGCACTACGCGCTGGCCCTTGGTCGCGACCTCGCGTCCGCCGACGCCGCCCTCGCGACCGCGGGCATCCTGCTCGGTGAGGAGGCGGCGCGGCTGCTCGGCGTCACCGCCGGCCAGACGGTGGAGGTGCTGGCGCCGGCCCGGGTCCAACGCGTCGAGTGCAAGGACGGCAAGCTGGTGCCCGTCATGGAGCCGCGGATCGAGCCGTTCGCCTGCACGGCGGCGGTCGCGGGGGTGATCGGCGGCGAACGCCTGGGCGGACGCAACCAGGGCCTGGTCGTGGTCTGCGGCCTCGAGCTGGCAGGTCGGTTGCAGGTTCGCGGTCCCGAGGCGTTCCACGTGTTGCGCCAGGAGGGCGCCGACCTCGACCGCCTGAGCCGCGACCTGCGCGAGCGCTTCGGTGTGCAGGACATGCGCAGCGCCTTGATCGGCGAGGGCGCCGACGAGCGCGCCTTCCGCAACGGCCTCAAGGTGCTCGGCGGCCTGGCGCTGCTGCTCGGCATGTACGTCGTGTTCCAGACGCTGTCGCATTCGCTCGTCGCCAGGGTGCGCCAGCTCGGACTGCTGCGTTGTCTCGGCGCCGGCGCCGGCGCGGTGACGCGCATCTTCCTGCTCGATGCGCTGCTCCTGGGCACGGTCGGGGCTGCGGCCGGGATCGGGCTCGGTCTCGGACTGGCGCGGCTGCTGCAGCGCAACGAGATCAGCTCGCTCGGTCTCGGCAAGGCGTGGTCGACGTTCGAGATCCCGTGGTTCCCGGTCGGTTGGACCGCCGCCCTGGGCGTGCTGTTCACGCTGGCCGGGGCGATGTTCCCGTTGGTGCGCGCGCGCCACGTCTCCGCCCTCGACATCCTGCAGGCGCGCGGGCTGGCGCCTGGCAAAGGCGATGGCGTCGATCTGCTGCGCGGCATCAACGTGTGGATGTTCGGACTGCTGGCCGTCGCGCTGCCGCTCGCCTACCTGGCGATGACGCCGCTGGCGGCGGAGGAGGGCGCCGAGACGTTGGTGGTGCTGCTGCAGCTGGTCGGCATGCTGGGGCTGTTCGGCAGCGTGCTGCTGCTGGCGCCCGGCATCGTCGCGCTCGGCGGCAGGCTGCTGCTGCTGCCGTTCCGCCTCGTGCTGCCGATGTCGTCGTGGCTGGTCGGCAAGGTGGTGCAGCGTTCTTCGGGCCGGGTCGCCGCCGCCGTGTGCGGCCTGTCGGCGGTGCTGATCGCGCTGATCGGACTCAAGACCTTGACCTTCTCGCTGCGCGCCGAGGTCCATCAGTTCGAGCGCCAGGCGCTGGCGGGCCGCCATTTCCTGCGGTCGTTGCCGGTGACGCCCGAGGTGGCGGACGGGCTCTCGGCTCTGCCGGGCGTGCTGCAGGTCGATGCCTGCGAAGGCGAACAACGGGGCTCGGGGTTCCTGCTGCGCGGGCTCGACGTCGACAGCGTCGGCGATCGCGGCGCCCTCGAAGGCGAGCCGGAGCTGGTGCGCCAGTACGCGGACCAGGCCGTGCGTCGCGTCATCATCAGCGAGCGACTGTCGCGCCATCAGGGGCTGCGGCGCGGCGACGCCGTCAATCTCATCGACAAGAACGGTGCCGTGGTCGCGTATCAGGTGCTGGCGATCAGCGACCGTTCCGGGTTCGACTCCGATGAACGGGCCTGGGCCGTGACCTCGCCGTTCTGGATGCGGAAGGACTTCTGCATCCCGGAGCAGTGCGTCGAGCACATCACCTTGCATCTGGCCGCCGATGCCGACGTCACCGCGATCGTCGCTGCCGCGCGCCAGCTGCTGCCGGGGGTGCCGATGAGCAAGGCCGGCAGCCGCGACATCGCCGCCTACCTGCTGCGCGACGTCGGTCGCGACTTCCGGCTGTTCGACTACCTGCTGGTTCTGATGCTGATCCTGGCGGGAGTCGGCCTGCTCAACGGCATGACGATCGCCGCGCTCGGCCGCGCCCGCGAGCTCGGTGTCCTGCGCGCCCTCGGCATGAGCCGGAACGCCCTGGCGGGCGGTTTCCTGATCGAGGGCGCGGTGGTGGCGGCGCTGTCGTCGCTGCTGTCGCTCGCCCTGGCGGTACCGATGGGGTGGGTGCTGGTCACCGGCATGAACAAGGTCGCCGCGCTCGAGGCGCCGGTGACGATGCCGTACCGCTGGTTCTGGCTGGCCCCGGCCGCGGCCCTGCTGATCTCGCTGCTGGCGGCGCTGGTGCCGGCCTGGCGGGCGGTCCGGCAGAGCCCGAGCGAATCGGTTCGCTACGAGTAGACGGCGCCGCCGACCGCGACGAAGACGGGCGCCGGGTCCTGGATTGAGGTCGCGTGCGCGGATACGACCTGCGCCGATGAATGACCGCGCTCCCTGGCAACGGACCCATACCTGTGGCGAACTGACGCTCGCGCAGGCGGGGGCCGAGATCGTCCTCAACGGCTGGATCGAGAATCACCGCCACCATGGCCAGATCGTCTTCCTCGATCTGCGCGACCGCTACGGCGTGACCCAGATCGTCGCCGACCAGGAGTTCGCCAAGGCGGAGGCGGCCTTGTTCGACACCGTCCGCCGCCTCGGTGCCGAAGACGTGATCTCGGTGCGCGGGCTCGTTCGCGCCCGCGGTGCCGACAAGGTCAACAAGAACCGGGCGACCGGCGAGATCGAGGTCGTCGCGACCTCGGTCACCGTGCTCGGCGAGGCCGAGACGCCGCCGTTCGAGATCGTCGACAAAGCCGAGGCGAACGAGGAGCTGCGGATGCGGTACCGCTACCTCGACCTGCGGCGGCGGCCGCTGCAGGAGGCCCTCGTCAAGCGGTCGCGGTTCATCACGGCGGTGCGGACCTACCTTGCCGATCACGGCTTCATCGACGTCGAGACGCCGATCCTGACCAAGAGCACGCCCGAAGGCGCGCGCGACTACCTGGTGCCGAGCCGCGTCCATCCCGGCAAGTTCTTCGCGTTGCCGCAGAGCCCGCAGATCTTCAAGCAGCTCTGCATGGTCGCCGGCCTCGATCGCTACTACCAGATCGCGCGCTGTTTCCGCGACGAGGACCTGCGCGCCGATCGGCAGCCCGAGTTCACCCAGGTCGACCTCGAGATGTCGTTCGTCGAGGAGAACGACGTGCTGACCATGGTCGAGAACACGATCGTGCACGCGATGCGCGAGGGCTTCGGCATCGAGATCCCGCAGCCGTTCCCGCGCTTCGACTACGACGACGCGATGGCGCGCTACGGCAGCGACAAGCCCGATCTGCGGTTCGGGATGGAGCTCGTGGACTGCAGCGAGCTTGCCCGGCGCAGCGAGTTCAAGGTCTTCAGCACTGCAATGGCGACCGGCGGCGCGGTCAAGGGCATCGTCGCCACCGGCGCCGCCGAGGGCTTCTCGCGCAAGAAGATCGATCAGCTGACCGCCTTCGTCGCCGACTTCGGCGCCAAGGGGCTGGCCTGGGGCAAGGTGACCGAGACCGGGATCGAGGGCTCGATCGGCAAGTTCTTCGGCGGCGAGGCCGGCACCGAACTGGTGGCGCACATGGGTGCCTTTCCCGGTGACCTGATGCTGTTCGTCGCCGACGGCAGGAAGATCGTCAACCGGGCGCTCGGCGAGCTGCGACTGCATCTCGGCTCGGCGCTGGGGCTGCGTGATCCGAAGCAGTTCCGCTGCTGCTGGGTGCTGAACTTCCCGATGTTCGAGTACAACGACGAGAAGGCGCGCTGGCAGTACGCGCACAATCCGTTCTCGGCGCCGGTCGATTGGGACGTCGGCGACTTCGCCGTCGACACCGCCGCCATCAAGAGTCGCGCCTACGACTTCGTGATGAACGGCTGGGAGCTCGGCTCCGGGTCGATCCGCATCCACAAGCCCGAGCTGCAGGCGCGGGTATTCGAGTTCCTCGGCATCTCACCGGAGGAGCAGCGGCGCAACTTCGGCTTCGTCCTCGACGCCTACCGCTACGGCGGCCCGCCGCACGGCGGCATCGCGCTCGGCGTCGACCGCTTCGTCACGCTGGCGCTCGGCCGCGACAGCATCCGCGATGTGATCGCGTTCCCGAAGACGGCCCAGGCGTTCGACCTGATGGCCGACGCGCCATCCCTCGTCTCGCCCGAGCAGATGGCCGAGCTGCAGATCCTGAGCACGGCCAAGCGCCCGGAGTGAAACGCGGGCGCCGACGTTGCGGCGTCCGGGGCCTCAGAACCGCTGAGTCGCGCCGTCAGGCGCGAGTCGAGGTCCTGAGCACGGTTGCCCGCTGCGCGGGCATGCGATGCTCAGAAGGTGGTGCTGAAGCCGAGGCCGGCGATCCACTCGACGCCATCGCCTGCGTTCATCGCCTTGGTCGAGTTGCCGAGCACGAGCGAGTGCAGCGAGATCGACATCTGCCACGGGCCGAACCGGGATGGGATCATCGGCAGCGGCGTGCTGGCGACGGCGCCGATGTCGAAGAAGCCGAGGAAGCCGTTGCTGCCGGTGACCGGATGCTCGTAGTAGTTGCCGGCGCTGAGGCCGAGGGTAACCGGAACGGACAGCGACCAGTCGAGCGCGCCGGTCTTGCCGAGTTCGAATTCGGGCTCGACGGCCAGCTCGAGATAGCGGCCGAGAGTCCCGCCGCCGTCGGCCTGCCCCTTCATCTCGAAGCCGAGGGCGGCCCGCGGCTGCAGGCCGCCGAAGCCCTCGCCCCAGAGCGCCTTGTCGTCATAGCTGACGCCGAGCAGCAGCTCCTCGGCGGTGTTGAATTGCGCGTTGGGGCTCGAGTACCACAGGTAGGTGGCCGAGGCGCTCCACTTGTCGAACAGGCTGCCCGAGAGGTCGAGGTAGAAGTCACTCTCGTACCAGGCCGAGGTCTTCGCACCGGGACCGCCGGCACTGCTCGGGCCGTCGTGCAGCGAGTTCCAGGTGCCGAGGCGCAGCTCGAGGTTCCTGACGGGGCCGACCTGCTCGGCCAGGCCGTAGGTGAGCTCGAGGTGCGGCTGGCCGAGCATGCCCTGGTTCTCCTGGACGATGCCGCGGAAGTAGTAGGCCGAGGTGAAGTCGAGGCCCCACGATCCGCTGACGGCAGGCTCGGCCTGCGGCGCTGCCGCGGATGCCGCGACGATGTCGCCGGAGTCGTGGCGTTGGAAGTCACCGGTCGCGGTTCGATTCTGCGCCGCGAGGGTCGCGGTAATGCAGGTGGCGAACAGAAGAACTCGGAGATGCTGCGTCTTCATGGCACGGTCTGCTCGGGTGGTGGTTCGGTCGTGCCCGGGATCCTACGTGACGTCAGGGCATTCAGCGCCATGTCGATCGCGTCGAGTACGCGGTCGACGGTGATGTCGGTCATGCAGCGTCCGCGAGGTGTCGCAGTGCAACCCGATGCCTGCATCGCGGCGAAGCACCGGGTCATGCAGTGCAGGCATTCGAGCCCTTCGGCTTCGACGGCGTGCACCGTTGCCCCTGGATGCACGAAGCGGGCCGGTGCCGCCAGCGAGAACAGCGTGACGCATGGCACCCCGGCTGCCTGGGCATAGTGGAACGGCCCGGAGTTGTTGCCGGCGAAGAGGTCGCAGGTGGTCAGCAGCGCCGCGGTCTCGCGCATGGAGAGGGTGCCGACCTGATCGATGCCCCAGCCGAGGCGATCCTTGCTGCCGATGCCGACGACCTCGGCACCCGACTTCTGCAGCAGCCAGGCGACCGTGCGCCAGCGCTCGACCGGCCAATGACGCTGCGGGTCGAAATGGTCGGCGCAGATCGCGACCCGAGGTCGCCGCGGCCGCGGCAGGCGCCGGCAGATGGTCATGTCCGCGGGGCCGAGGTGCAGTCGCGGGCGGCGGTCGCTGGGCGCGACCGCGGCGTAGCTGCACATATGATCGATCAGGCTCGGCATCGCCTCGAGTCGGCCGTAGGACTCCGTGTCCATGTGGTTGAAGAGCCGTACCTCGACCGTCCGGTCGAAGCGCTGCCCGGTGGCCGCAAGGCCGTGAACGAGGGGGTTGTGGATGACGTTGCCGACCTTGCCGCGCAACCAGATGCGGGTCGACGATCCGAATCGTTCATGCAGGCCGAGCATCATCGGGTCGCTGCAGAGCAGGTCGCCGAGGCCCCAGTTGCCGATGTAGTCGACCAGGATGTCCATCAGTCGGTCGAGGTTGCCGGTGTGTTCGCGGCATCGAGAGCCTGCTCGATCCGGCGCAGCGGTGCGGACGGCATCGATCGCAGGATCGTGGCCCGGGCCAAGGGTACCAGGTCGAGTTCGCGCGCGACGCTGATCGCGGCGGCGACCGTCTCGGTCGTGGCCGCGCCACCCTCGATGGCACGCACCGTGGCGGCGAGGCTGTGCTTCTTCCTGCCGGTGTCGTAGAGGGCCGCGGCGAGCTGTGCCCAGGTTCCGCTGCTGTCGGCGCCGGCGGTCCGCTCCTTGCCGATCGCCGCGAGCAGGGCGTGCTCGGCAGCCTCGGCGTTGCCCTGGGCGAGGTAGCGCCGTGCGACCTCCCGGATGGCCGCCGGCTGCATCAGCCGCAGGTAGATATCGGGGTCATCACCGGTCCGGCCGAAGATCCGACCGTCGCGGTCGCGGAAGGCGCCGTGGCCGCTGTTCTCGTGACACGGATCGCAGAAGCCGAAGTCGTCGCAGGCGAAGAACTGGCCCATCTCCGGCAGCGGCCGGCAGTGTTCGATCGCGGTGATGTTGCCGAACCGGTTGCTGCGTTCGGTCAGATGGTACTGGCAGTTGTAGATGCCGCCCTCCGGGTCGATGTTGACCCAGGCGCTGGTACAGTCGATCCGGGTCCGGCGTTCGCGGTCGAAGGCGTGACCGAGGTGGGGGCCGCGGAACTCGTTGCACTGCAGGGTCAGGCCACGCCGTCGCGCGAGCTCGATGAGCTTCTTGACGTTGCGATCGTGCGCGTCGCTGCGGAAGTGGGGGAATCGTCCGAGCCCGACGAGCGAGAACACCGGCGCCTCGACGAGGCCCGAATCGCGCAGTCGCTCGGCCTGGTCGAGCCACGTCTCGGGCCCGATGAACTGCGGATGGTAGGTGTGGAAGCTGGTGCGGAAGGTCTTGCCGTGCGCCCTCATCTCCGCCGCCACGGCATCGACGTCGAAGGTCAGGTTCGAGGTCAGGTCGAGGTCATAGCCTTCGAGCCTGGCGGCGATGAAGGCGAAGTCGCGGTGCAGTGACGGCTCGCCGCCGGTGAGGATCAGGGCGCGCTCGGGACGCACCGGGAAGGCGTTCAGGGCCTCGACCCACTGCCGGCCGTCGAGCTCACGGTAGCGCCCCCATGGCCGGCGCGGCTGGCCCGGGATCACTTGCGGCTTCTGGATGCAGTAGTCGCAGGCGAAGTTGCACCTGGCCGTGAGGTGGGCGACCCAGACGTGGGTGGCCGTCGCAGGCAACGGGAAGCGGGTCGTCGGAGGCATCGGGGAACCCTGGGTTCCATGCCATCGACGCTTCCGGGCCCGCCGCTTGAGCTACTCGCTCTTCCAGGCCATCAGCTGCTGCACGAGCTGGCCGGAGATGTCGGTGTACTCGGCGTTCATCGCCGCCTTGGCGCCATCGGTGTTGCCGGCTTCGACCATTCGCAGGATGCGCGCGGCCTCCTGGTGGAAGCGGGCGTGCAGCTCCACCACCTGCGCGTAGTGGGGAGCCGACTTGCTGATCGCGTCGATGGTCTGGTGCAGCCACTTGCCGAACTCGCAGCGGTCGTCGGCTTCGACGTGGGCGGCGTCGTGTTCGCACTTGCCGGAGGAGATGGCGTTGAGGAGGTGCCCCTTCCACAGGCCGTGGGCGCCGATCGCGGCCGAGATCTGGCCCTGCAGTAGCGTCGTCATGGTCGGGTCATCGACCGCGACGGCGCCGAGCTTGATGCGGCTCTGTGCGGACAATCCCGAGGCCGGCGCTCGTCCCGTTCACGGTGTCCCGGCAAGATGACGACATGACCAAGCCCGCGCCCGATCATCACGATGCCGAACTGATCCTGAAGTTCTACGACCTGCGCCGGGAGCCGGTGATGCGACAGTCGCGCGACGCCATGCTGCGCGACTTCTGGCCGCGCAACGCCGACGAAGCGATGGCGGTGCTGAGTCCGGACCATCCCCAGAACCAGGCCTTCCGTCAGGTCGTGACCTACTGGGAGATGGTCTACGGCATGGCCAAGTACGGCGTCGTCCACACCGACCTGCTGCTCGAGAGCAACGGTGAGGGCCTGTTCGTCTACGCCAAGTTCGAGCCGTATGTCGCCCAGATGCGCGAGCAATGGAATCCGCGGGCCTTCGAGAAGGCGCAGTGGATCAGCAACTCGGGGCCGCTGGCGGAGAAGATCCTCGGCAACTTCCGGGCGCGGGTGAAGCGGCGGTTGGAGGGGTAGTCGGAGAGACGGTTGCTGGCGAGGGGTGGCGGTACAGACGCTCAGCGGATCGAGCTTGCCACCGCGCGAAGTTCGCCGCGGAAGCGCTGGAATGCGCCGAGCCTGCCGAGAGCCTCGAGGTCGCAATTGAGTGCCAGGTCCCTTCGCGTACCCCAGGTATGAGCGCCAAGGTCCGTCTGGTCCGGAATCCGTTCCATGGCTTCCGCGATCCACTGTTGCAGCAGTTGCTTGGCCTGCCCTCTCGCCATGCTCTCAGGAGCTGATGGCGTGGTTTTGATACCCAGGTGATCGGCGAGCGCTCTCGGATCGGCGATCAACCAGGCCTCGAACTCACGCACGGGGACGGCGATGACCCTCGGTAGGTCCAAGCCGGCGGTCGATGCTTCGACCTGTCGCTTGCGGTCGGAGACTCCGTCTTCGTCGATGAACACGATTGCGAGCTGCGGGCGCTTGGTTGGAGCGGCGAAGGTGAGGAGGCGGCGCAGACGCTTCGGCTGCAACAGGTCACTGCCGCGATGGGGCTTGCCCTGGTACCGCAGAGGTGACACGAACTGAACTGCCTGCTGCGGGATCCCCCGATCCGCATCGAGAAGACGCGCCACGAGGTGATGGGCGGCGCCGCGGTGCTGAGCTGACAACGGCTCTCCAGGCGCGGGCAACCAGGCCGACTCGCCGCGGTCCTCGCCTGGCCCTTCGGCATAGAGCACGATCCGCATCGATCCTCAGCTCCCGGGGACGCCGCCGAGACCGCCGGACAGCCAGACATCACCAAGGGAATCGTCGTACTCGCGCAGCGTCGTGAGCCATGACGGATCATCGACGGGTGCGTGCTCGACGATCGTCTCGCCGGTGTCCTTGGAACGTCGGAAGAAGCGGACCTCCGTCGGCTCGACGAATTCGAGCAGCTCTGCTGAATGGGTGGCCAACAGCACCTGGACCGGCTTGGGACCGAGCTGACCCGTTGCCAGCTTGCGCAGCGCCTGCACCAACTCGCTCATCAAGAAAGGATGCAATCCGCGTTCTGGCTCCTCGATGGCGATGAGGTCGGGTGCCGGGGTCTGATAGGGCAGAAGCAGGAACGCGAACATCAGCATGGTGCCGTCGGAGACCTGCCACGGCTCGTACCAGATGTCGGGTTGCCAAGCATCCTGGAACACGATGCGGTGGGTGCCACTGCCCTGCGGTCGGGCCGCGACATCGTTGAACATCGGAACGAGGGCGCAGAGTTGTTTGGCGATCTCGTCTTGCTCCCGGCGGGTCAGGGTCGCGAAGAGGTTCGCCAATCCGCTTCCCCTGGCGCCCAGGAGTCGCGTTTCCTGCAGCTGGTTGCTCTGGCGCAGGTGATCGAGATCGAGTTGGAGCAGCTGGCACTCAGGCAGGGAACCAATGCGCGCTCCCGTGATTTCCATGCGCAACTCGAAGGTCACGAGGTTCCCGGGTTCGCGCGCACGCGCAATCGTCCGCACGACCAGATCGACCTGTCGAGCCCAACGGTCTTCTGGGCGGTAGTCTTGCGCCAGCGCCGCAAACACGCTGCTCTTGCCAGAGGCGTTGGCGCCGACCAGAACCGTCAGCGGCTCGAGCTTCATCTCGACATGCCGCAGGCAGCGGAAGTTCTCGATCAGCAAATGCTCGATCATCGCCGCAAGACTACCACCCGTGCGATCCTGGTTCCCGTCCGCACCGGCTACAACCGGAACGCCTCGTCCGTCGGTCGGCAGACGCGCTTGAGGTGCAGCGGCCGTCGCAGCCCGTCGTGGCCGTGCTGCCCGGCCGGTCGCGTGCGCGCCATCCACTCCTCGAACACCGCCATCGAGCGGGCGGTGTCGGCGTAGACGTCGCCGTAGCGATCGCCGGCCTCGGCCTTGGTGACGACGACCTTCTGGTGCCAGCAGTGCATGCCGCTGACGGGATCGGGCTGGGCCGGGAAGGTCATGTTCTGGTGGACGCCGCCGCTGGTCCACCACACCTTCTCGCTCTCGTTGTCGTCGCTTCGGAACGCGCCGATGTCCTTGGTGCGACGGACCAGGAACGCGGTGTCGCTGACCCGGCGCAGATCGACGTCCGGCATCTGCCAGCGATTGCCGCCGGTGTGGTCGCCCTGGACGTTCCAGCGGCCGAGGTGGTGGCTGCACGCGATCACGCCGGGCCGCACGCCTTCGGTGATCCAGACCGCATTGACGTAGTAGCCGATGCGGGTCGAGACGCGGATCAGATCGCCCATCGCGACGCCGATGCGCTCGGCATCGCTCGGATGCATCCATACCGGGTTGGTGTTCGACAGCTCGGTCAGCCACTTGCTGTTGGCCGATCGGGTGTGGATCAGCGTCGGCAGCCGGAAGGTCGGCACCAGCACCATCTCGCCGGCCGCGCGATCGAGCTTGCCTTCGTCGATGTGCGACTCGAGGTAGACCGGCGTCGAATACTCGGGCCAGCCCCAGTCGACCATCGTCTGCGAGAACAGCTCGAGCTTGCGCGATGGGGTGTGGAAGCCGCTGCAGGCCTTGCCGTCGGCCCACACCCCGACCACGACGCCGTCACGGGTCACAGAGCCGCGCTGCTCGTCGATCACGTAGTCACCGGCCGGCAGTTCGCTGGCGTAGGTCCGGTAGACCTGATCCTGCACGAGGAACGCGCCGTGGGTCCGCATGTACTCGAGCGGCGTCTGGTTCTGCGCGGCCGCGGCCTCGGGCAGGCCCGGCACCGAGTTCTCGAAGATCCAGCCGTAGTACTCGTCGATCGTGATGCGCTCGCCGGGCCGGTACGGCGACTCGAAATGCTCGCGGATGCCGAGCGAGCCGTCGGGATCGACCTTCCAGGACAGCGCGATCCAGAACTCGTCCTCCTCCCAGACCTCGCCGGGGTTGACCTCCCAGGTCCACTCGAACTTCCTGCCCTCGCGTTGTGCCAGCGTGCGCGCGACGGGCTGACGGAAACCGATCCAGGTCGCGGCGTGGGTCTCCTGCGACATCAGGTCATGGCGCTCGGTGGCGTGGCCCATGGGCAACACGAAGTCGGCCCAGCGCGAGGTCTCGTTCCAGGTCGGCGACAGCACCGCGTGGCAGCCGACCTTGGCCTCGTCGGCCAGCATGTCGATCCACATCGCGCCGTCGGGATTGGTCCAGACCGGGTTGTAGACGCGCGTGAAGTAGGTATCGATCACGCCGCGGCCGCTCTGCACGAGGTGCGGCAGGCAGAAGCTGAGTTCGTGGTGCGACAGCGGCCATTCGCGCGGGTAGAGCAGCTCGCTCCAGACGTCCTGCGGCCGCGGCTTGCTGTGGGTCGCCGGCACGAACTTGTTGGTCGCCGAGGGCGCGGTGCCGCCGATCGTGCTGACCGCACCGACGAGCACGCTGACGAACTGCAGGGTGCGGGCCACGGCCCACCCGCCTTCGTTGCCGGCCGCGGCGTTGCGCCAGACGTGCGAGCTGAAGGCGCTGCCGGCCCTGCCGATCTCGTGCGCAACCTCCTCGATCATCCCCCGGTCGAGACCGCAGATCTCGGCGGCGTGCTCGGGCGTGGCGTAGGCGTAGTCGGCGGCGAGATCGCGCTTGAAGTCGGCGAATTCGACCGCGCGCCCCTTGGCCTCCTGATAGCCCTGCCAGTCGACCCAGGTGCCGACGAAGTCCCAGTCGACGAGGTCGTCGCGCAGCAACACGTGGGCGAACGCGAGCAGCATCATGGCCTCGGTGCCCGGCCGCGGCGCCAGCCAATAGTCGCTCATGCTGGCGGTGTTCGACAGGCGGATGTCGCAGGTCGCGATCTTCGCGCCTTTCATCTTGCCGTCGATGATGCGTTGCGCGTGCGGGTTGAAGTAGTGCCCGGTCTCGAGGTGGGCCGAGATCAGCAGCGTGAACTTCGCGTTCTCGTAGTCGGGCGACGGTCGGTCGTAGCCGCTCCACAGCGAATAGCCGAGGCGGGCCGCGCCGCTGCAGACATTGGTGTGCGAGTTGTGACCGTCGACGCCCCAGGTCTGCAACACGCGCTCGACGTAGCCATCGTGGCCGGGGCGGCCGACGTGGTACATGACCTCGGTCTTGCGGCCCTCGACGATGGCCTTGCGGATGCGGCCGGCCAGCGTGTCCAGCACCTCGTCCCAGGTCGTGCGTTCGAACCGACCGCTGCCGCGCGGTCCGACCCGTTTCATCGGGTAGAGCACGCGGTCCGGATCGTGGATCTGGTTGAGGGTCGCCGGTCCCTTGGCGCAGTTGCGGCCGCGCGAGCCGGGATGGTAGGGGTTGCCCTCGAGCTTGCGGATCTTGCCGTCCTGCTTGTCGACGTAGGCGACGAGGCCGCAGGCGGCCTCGCAGTTGAAGCAGATGGTCGGCACCAACGAGTAGTTCCTGGTGACGCGGCGCGGCCACGACCTGGCGTCGAGCTCGTGCCAGTCGTGCCACTGATCCGGCGGCGGGAAGTTCTCGAGCGGGGTCGTGCGCAGGGTGCTTTGATCCATGGCGGCCGGCGAGGGTACTGATCCCGCCCCGCACCACAACTGCGATCCCGCGGTTGGCCATCGACGCAGCGGCGGCGATGCTCCGGATCGTCATGTCCGGGGACGCCGCGTCGCGACGGTGGCGTAGCTACTGCAGCATGTTCATGTGGTCCTGCAGCCGCTGGTAGTTGCTCTTCTCGCGGTGGGTGTAGAGCTGGCGCAGGGCCTTGAGCACATCGCCACGCGAGATGATGCCGCACAGCGAGCCGTCGTTGGCGATGACCGGCATGCGGCGGATCGGGTTGTCGCGGAACGCCGAGGCGACCTTGTAGAGGTCGGTCGAGCGGCTGACGACGCAGTATTCGCGCCGCATGTGTTGCGCCACCGTTCCGGGCGGCTCGCCCTCGTAGTGCGCGGAGGCGATGGCGGTGAGGCCGTCGCGCTCGCTGAAGATGCCGACGATGTGGTCGCCGTCGACGACGGGGGCGCCAGAGAAGCCGCGTTCGAGCAACTTCTCCACGGCGTCGAGCACCTGCGTGCCGGAGCTGACCGTGAAGACGTTTCGCTGCATCACATGGCCGGCCGTGAGCATGGTTCGGTCCGTATCCATGGCCGGGTAGCTTAACCGAACGGCATGGATCGGGGCAGTTCCCTGCGCCGATGCGGTGCTCGCACCATGCCACGGGGCCGACGGGAAACGGCAATCGCTTGCTTCGGCCTCACCGAACGGTAACCAGGGCGGCCATGATCATCCGCCGCTGCAGTGTTCTGGCCGTCACGGTCCTCGCCTGCTGTCCCCTGACACCGGCACAGGGCCTGACGGTGGAGCAGGAGATGTCGTTGCGCTCGGTGACGAATCCGCAGCTCGGTGACGACTTCGTCGCCTTCACCGTGATCGTGCCGCGGCCGCTGTCAGATGGTCCCGGCAGCGCTTATCTCCACGCCGGAGTGATCGATGGCCTGTCGCAGCTCGGCGGCGGCGACCTGCCCGAGCCCACGTGGTTGGTGTCCGGCAAGGACAGCGCGCCCGGTCTGTGCGTGCGGCCCGGACACCGTGCCGTCGCGTTCCAGAAGCGGATCGACGGCGCGATGCAGGTCGTCGTGCAGTCGATCGACGGCGGTGCGGCGGAGCCGTTCGCGAAGACGCCGTCGGTGGCGGCGTTCCGCTGGCGTCCGGACGGCGCGGCGATCGCGTTCACCGCGCTCGATCCGCTGCCCGAGCATCGGGCCGCGGCCGAACGTCGCGGCATCGCGCCGATCGTGGTCGACGAGGACTTCCGGCAGCTGTCGTTGTGGCTCGCCGATGGCGACGGGCCGCCGCGGCGGCTGACCGAGGGCGTCACCGTCTTCGATTTCGCCTGGTCGCCCGACGGCAGACAGCTCGCCTGCGCGATCGCGCCGCGCAATCTGGTCGACGACAGCTACATGAACAAGCGGCTGCATACGGTCGACGCCGCCGGCGGCGAACCGCGACTGCTCGTCGACAATCCGGGCAAGCTCGGCGCCTTCGCCTGGGCACCCGATGGTGGGTCGATCGCCTATGTGTCGGCGCAGGATCGGAACGATCCCCATGCCGGCATGCTGTACTCGGTCGACGTCGAGAGCGGCGGCGTGACGGCGTGGACGCGCGGGCTGCGCGGCATGATCGAGGGCATCGCCGCCACGACCAGCGGCTTCCTGCTGAGCGAGAGCCTCGGTGTCCGGACGCGCTTCCGCCACGTCACGGCCGCCGGCGAAGACCAGTGGTTCTACGAGGCGAAGTCCTCGCGGCTGGCGATCACCGGCGTCGGCACGCACGGCGGCCGGTTCGCGTTCACGGCCAGCAGCCCGTCGCATCCGGCCGAGCTCTGGTTGCCGGTGACCGACACCGAGCCGGCCGAAGCGCGCCGCCTGACCGACAGCAATCCGGGGCTTGCCGACGTCGAGCTGGGCCGCCAACGGGTCGCCCGCTTCCGCGCCCGCGATGGCCTGCCGATCGAGGGCATCCTGATCGAGCCGGTCGGGCACGAGGACGGGCAGCGCCATCCGCTCGTCATCGCCGTCCACGGCGGGCCCGAGTCGCATCACCACGACGGCTGGACGACGAGCTACAGCAACTGGGGCCAGCTGCTCGCGGCGCGCGGCTACGTCGTCTGGATGCCGAACTACCGCGCCTCGACCGGCTACGGCGTCGAGTTCTGCAAGCTGGATCACGGCGATCCGATGGGCCGTGAGTTCGAAGACCACCTCGATGCGATCCACCATTTCGTCGCCGAGGGCCTGGTCGATCGCGCCCGCGTCGGCATCGGCGGCGGCAGTTACGGCGGCTATACCGCGGCCTGGGCCGCGACCAGGCACAGCGCCCACTTCGCCGCTGCGGTGGCGTTCGTGCCGTTCACCGACATCCGCACCAAGTGGCTCACGACCGACATCCCGATGGAGTTCTACTACGTGCACTATCAGCAGAAGTGGCCGTGGCAGCAGCCGGGCCTGCTCGCCGACCGCAGCCCGTTGTCATGGGCCGAACGTTGCGCGACGCCGCTGTTGTTGCTCGGCGGCACGGCGGATCCCCGCGTGCATCCGAGCCAGCCGTTCATGCTGTATCGCGCCGTCAAGTTCGCCACCGACACTCCGGTGCGTTACGTGCAGTATCCGGGCGAGGGCCACGGCAACCGCACCAACGTCTATCGCTACGACTACGCGCTGCGCACCCTGCGCTGGTTCGACCACTACCTCCAAGGCGCCGACCGCCGCGATGCAGCGTTGCCGCCGCGCGATCTCGACTATGCGAAGTAGGCGGCCGGTGCGGATAGGATCTCCGGCATGAGGAAGCTGCTGGTCGTCTGGTCCCTGTTCGCCGTCGTCATGACTTCGTTCGCCGCCTGCGACAACCAGGCCATGGCGCAGGCCAAGGGCCCCGACTCCCAGGCCA
>JAGQRA010000510.1 GCA_020425885.1 Planctomycetota bacterium
AACGTGCCGCTCGCCGTGATCGCGACGATGTTGCCCGCCGCGTCGAGCTCGATCGGGATCAGCTGCTGATGCAAGGTCGTGCCGACGAGGGCCAGGCTCTGCGGCAGCGGCAGCGAAGCGACGGCCGTTCCGGTCGTCGTGAACAGCAGCTGCACCGCGTCCGGCGTGGCGACGAGGTCGCAGCCGGGCTGCCCCTGCGGCGCGAGACCGGACAGAGCGACGACGTTGGTGCCGAAACCGGTGACGGCGCCGACGATCGCGGACCGCGGCAGGCCGCTGCCGGTCGCGGTGAACGTCGTGCCGATCCAGGGCAGCTCGGTGGTGGCGAAGGTGTTGGCGCCGCCGCTGCTGCTGCAGCCGACGGCATTGGCCACCGCAGTGGCCGGACACGGCGTTGCCAGGATGCCGAAGTGCGACGACGGCGTGCCGCCGAGCGTCGTGAACAGACCGGTCGCGCCGACGTTGCCCTGCGCGTCGACGGCGAACTTCCAGATGCTGTCATCCGCGCCGCTGCCGACCGCACTCCAGGTCGTGCCGTCCCAACGGCCGAGATTGTGCCCGGGCCACGGCAACCGACCGCCGATCAGCAGGTCGCCGTTCGGCAACACGGCCAGCGCATTGACGATGTAGCCGCCCCAGCCGCCGAGAGGCGTCCAGCTCACACCGTCCCACCGACCGAGCTGGTAGGAAGACGTGGTGAAGCTGCCCGCGAACCACGCCGCCAGCACGATGTCACCGTTCGGCATCACGGCGAGATCATGTGGGTACTGACCGGCGTGTCCGCTGCCGAGCGGCTGCCACGAGGTGCCGTCCCAGCTGGCGATGCCGTTGACGACGACGCCGCCGATCTGCGTGAAGGTCCCGGCGGCGATCAGCTCGCCGTTCGGCGTCGTTGCGAGCGCAGTCACGAACCAGTCGGACCCGCCCGCGAATGCGCGCCAACTGCTGCCGTCCCAGCGCGCGAGGCTGTTGCCCGGACCACCGGGCGACAGGAAGTTGCCGCCGGCGACGAGGCTGCCATCGCTCAGGACGACGAGCGCGCGCACCGTGGCGGCGAGGCCGCTCAAACCACCGCCGAGCGCATACCAGTTCTGACCATCCCAGCGCGCGACATGGCTGGCCGGCACACCGCCGATGCTGGTGAAGTCGCCACCGGCGACGAGATCGCCGTTCGGCAGCCAGGCGAGGGCGTAGATGCGACCGTTGCTGCCACCGCCGAGCGATCGCCAGCCGGTGCCGTCCCACTTGCCGATGTTGCCGGTGAAGCTGGTGCCGCCGACGCCGGGATCGCCGGTGACGACGAAGCCGCCGGCCGGAGCAGCCACGAGCACGATCCCGTAGCTGGCGATGCCGCCCGGCGCGGCGAAGCCGGGCACGCCATGCAGCGTGCATTGGCCGGCGCTCGCGGCGGCGAAAAGCGATGCGGCCGCGAGCGACGACAGCATGGTGAAGAGGGAAGGACGACCGCCATGAATCCGCATGTTCGCTCCTGTCTCGAGGCAAGGCCGGGTGACGCGAGGGTCGGCACCCGACGACGGGGTCAGGATATGCGAACGGCGCCGCCGCGGGGACGGTCGCCCCGCCGATGCGACATCAGGCCGGCAGCAGCTTGCGCAGGGACGCGAGCACCTTGCCGAGTTCGGCCTTCTTCGCGTCATCGGTCAGCCGCGCGACGCTGCGATCGAGGTCCTCGATCATGGTCGCGAGCTGCCAGGCTGCCGCGCCCGACTTCTTGATCTCCGTCGCGAGTCCCTGCGCCTTCGTCACATCGCCGGTGGCGAAGGCCAGCCCGAGCAACGTCGGGCGCACCCACTCGTCCTTCGAACCGCTGGCGATGGCCCGCTCGCACGCCGCCATCGTGATCACCTCCGCCGCGGCGGCGCGCGCATCGTCACCCGGTTCGTCGCGGTCGCGGTACAGCCCGGGCAGATTGCAGGTCGGGTAGTAGTCGTTGAGGTCACAGTCGCGACCGCGTTCGTAGCTCTCGATCGCGCGTTCGAGGTAGTCGCCCTTGTCGCGTTCGTCGGCGCTGGCGCGGTAGAGCTTCTTGTAGCGGCCGCCGAGCAGGCCATAGCGCTCCGACGTGCCACCGGCGGTCTTGATCAAGGCCTCGAGACCGGCGATCGCCTCGGCGTGATCGCCCGACTTCGATTGCGCCAGCGCGAGCTGCTCCTGCATGTACGGCGAGCGGCGCAGGCTCTCGGGCAGCCCCTTGATCAGCTCGAGGACCGCGGCCCAGTCGACGTGATCGCGGGCGAGGTGCAACAGCTCGACGGCCACCGCCGCGCTCTTCTGCTCGGCCGGCGGGTACTCGGCGAGGATCTCGCGCGCCTTCGTCTCCCGCTGTGAAGATGGCGCCGCGCGCAGCGCCGCGATGCGCGCCTGGAACGCGGTCATCGAGTCGTGGAACTCACGGAAGCTGGTCGCCTGCTTCGGGTCGATCTTGTCGGGGTAGCCGGGCACCGACTGCACGACCGGCGAGTCACCGTCGGCCAGCGCCGGAATGCCGGCCAGCAGCTTGGCGCGGATGGCGTCGATCTCGGCCGCGGGCACGGCGCCGTCCTGCAAGGGGAAGCGGATGTTCGGGATCTGGTCGAGATCGAACGGCTGCTGCGACCAGTCGGCCGCGACCAGCACGCAGCCCTTGTTGCGCGCCGCGTGGCGCACGCCGACCTCGTAGTAGACGTTGGCGTTCGACAGCGTGATGTCGGCGAGCACGAGGTCGGAGAGGGCGAGGCGCTCGATCATCTCCTTGATGATGAGCGCACCGGTGTCCTCGTCGGCGCGCACCGCGGTGTAGTCGAGCTGCTCGAGCACGGGCCGGTAGACCTCGTCCCAGAGCCTGTTGAAGTCGACCTTGCCGGGCGCCCCCGGTCGCGTGGATCCGGTTGGGCGTTCGCCGTAGGCCATGACCATGAATGCGATCGGGCGTGGCATACCTTGGACTGTACTCGAAGGCCTCGCGCGATTGACAGGATGATCGACGGCAGCGGGAGCGGTCCGCCGCCACCCTGAGTCCCCGCCTCGCGGTATCGTGCTGAACTGATGTCTTGAGTGGGGAACCCTGTAACGGCTGGCGAATGCGGGACACAGAGGGTTGGTCGGGCCGCGAGGCCCGGAAGGAGCCAACCAGATGTCCGAACTCGATTTCGTCCCCGTGCGGTGCCCGAACCGTCGATGCCCGGCGTTCCGGAGACCGCCGCAGCGCTTCTAT
>JAGQRA010000511.1 GCA_020425885.1 Planctomycetota bacterium
AGGATGGCGCAGTTGACCGCGATCAACGGCAGGAAGATGCCGAGCGACGCGTAGAGCTTGGGGCTCATCTTGTCGACCGCCATCTCGACGATCTGCACCGCCGTCGCGATCGAGGCGATGAAGGTCAGGAACTGCAGGTAGCTGAGGTCGCTGTCGGGGAAGCCGGCCCAGGCCAGCGCGCCGGGATCGAGGATGAAGTGCTGCACCGTCCAGTTGATCGGCACCGTGATGCCGAGCACGAAGATGACGGCGATGCCGAGCCCCATCGAGCTGTCGACACGCTTGCTGACCGCGAGGTAGCTGCACATGCCGAGGAAGAACGACAGCAGGATGTTCTCGACGAAGATCGAGCGCAGCACGAGCGAGACGTAGGTCGCGAAAGTGCTGGTGCCCTCGGCGACCCCCTGCGGCGCGGCCAGCACCGGCAGGTCGACCGGCGGCAGGGCGGCGGTGATGAGTTCTGCGAACATGAGTGCTCCCCTAGTGATCTTCCTTGTAGCCCGAGATCCAGCGCTGGACCCAGACGATGATGCCGAGCAGCAGGAACGCCCCTGGCGCCAGCACCATCAGGCCGTTGTTGGTGTAGCCGGCGCCGTAGAGCGCGTCGGGAACTATCTGGTAGCCGAACAGCTTGCCGGCGCCGAACACCTCGCGGATCACGGCGACGATCGCCAGGATCCAGGCATAGCCCAGCCCGTTGCCGACGCCGTCGAGCAGGCTCTTCCACGGCGGGTTCTGCATCGCGTAGGCCTCGAGCCGGCCCATGACGATGCAGTTGGTGATGATCAGGCCGACGAACACCGACAGCTGCTTGCTGAGGTCGTACATGTAGGCCCGCAGGAACTGGTCGAAGATGATGACCACGCTGGAGACGACCACGAGCTGCACGATGATGCGGATCTTGCTCGGGATCATGTTGCGCAGCAGCGAGATCACCACGTTGGCGACGGCGGTGACGATGATGACGCCGGCGCCCATGACGAGCGCCTTGTCGAGTCGGGTGGTCACCGCGAGCGCCGAGCAGATGCCGAGCACCTGCAGCGAGATCGGGTTGTTGTCCCAAAGCGGATCGAGGATCGCGCGCTTCTCGTCCTTGCCGAAGAGGCCGGCCTTCTTGGCCGCGACCGATGTCGATGTCATGACTGGCTCCTCTACTTCTTCAGATAGGACTCGAACTTGCGGAGGTCGGCGGCCACGAAGTTGGTGACCCCGTTGCTGGTGATGGTCGCGCCCGACAGGCCGTCGACGCTGTGCGCCTTCTCGGCCGGGATGCCTGGGTCGACCTTGCCCTTCTTGACCTTGATCGAGGCCAGCTTGCCGTCGGCGTCGAACACGGTCTTGCCCTTCCATTGGGCCTGCCACTGCGGATTCTCGACCTCGCCGCCGAGACCCGGGGTCTCGCCGTGCTTGTAGAAGGTGATGCCGCGGACGTGGTTCTTGTCGGCGTCGAGCGCGAGGAAGCCGTAGAGCGTGCTCCACAGCCCGCGTCCAGAGATCGGCAGCACCAGGGCTTCGAGGTTGCCTTTGCCGTCCTTGGTGGTCGCGATCTTGCGGAAGCGCTTGCCGTCGACCTCCTCGGACTTCTTGTCGACGACCTCGCCGCTGTCGGTGTCGATGACGACCTCGACGACGCGGTCCTTGTAGAGCTGCTCGAGCTCGGCCTGCGACCGGGCGTCGTCGGCGCCGCAGAGGCCGGCCGCGATCATGACGTTCTTCTGGCGGTCGAACTCGGCGGCCTTCTGCTGCGCCTCCTTCAACGAGTTGGCCGTCAGCGCGAGCGCCGTGCTGACGACGACGCAGACGCAGGTCGCGAAGCCGAGCACGTAGGAGTTGCTGTTGAGGTTCATGAGCGAGCGAGCCTCCGCTTGATGTTGGCCTGGACGACGAAGTGATCGATCGTCGGCGCGAACGTGTTGAGCAGCAGCACCGACAGCATCGTGCCCTCCGGATAGGCGGGATTGATGGTGCGGACCAGGATGGTGACGAAGCCGATCAGGGCGCCGTAGATCCACTTGCCGGTGTTGGTCTCGGGTGACGACACCGGATCGGTCGCCATGAAGACGATGCCGAACAGGAAGCCGCCGATCAGCAGGTGATCGGTCGGGGCCATCGACATCATGCCGCCGTAGCCGGCGGGCAGGACGAGGCCGATGGCGAAGGCCGTGCCGAGCAAGCCGAGCACGCCGGCGAGCATGATGCGCCAGCAGGCGATGCCGGTCAGCAGCAGGTAGGCGGCGCCGAGCAGCACGCAGAACTTGCTCGTCTCGCCGGCGCTGCCCGCGATGTTGCCGAAGAACAGATCGCTGCGGCTCCAGTGCTCGATCAGTGCCGTCGAGGCGTCGGTGCCCGCGTACTGCTTGACCACCGCCAGCGCCGTCGGCGACGAGAAGCCGTCGACCAGGTGACTGGCGGAGCCGGCGACGGCCTCGTTGCCAGCGACCCAGACCACGTCACCGGACATCTGCGCGGCGAAGGCGAAGAACAGGAACGCCCGCACCAGCATCGCCGGATTGAAGATGTTCATGCCGGTGCCGCCGAACACCTCCTTGCCGAGGATGACGGCGAAGGCGACACCGACCGCCAGCTGCCACAGCGGGATCGACGGCGGCACGACCAGCGCGATCAGCATGCCGGAGACGAGGTAGCCCTCGCTGACCTCCTCCTTGCGGATGACCGAGAAGAAGACCTCGATACCGAGACCGACGCCGTAGCTGACGACCAGGATCGGCAGCATGCGCTGCAGGCCGAAGATCACCTTGTCGAACAAGGACGGCGCGCCGACGTCGGGCGCGAAGATCGCCTGCAGCCAGCCCGTGACGTAGTCGCCGGCCGCCTCGCCGCCGCCGTGGACCGAGGCCCAGGCCGCGAAGTGCTGGGCGCCGGTGTTGTAGAACGCCCACAAGAGGCACGGCAGCATGGCGATGATGACGGTGTTCATCACCCGCTTGAGGTCGACGTAGTCGCGGACGTGGACGCCGGTCGGCCCGGCCCGGTGACCGGGCGCGAACAGGAACGTCTCGACCGAATCGAACAGCGGCCACAGCTTGTGGAACCGGCTGTCCTTGCCGTGATAGAGCTTCTTCTGGTTCTCGACCAGGTTGCGCAGGAACTGCATCGCCTAGCCCTCCTTCTCGTACAGGTCGAGTCCCGAGCGGATCACGCTGCCGACGTCGATCTTGCTGGCATCGACGAACGTGCAGAGCGCGACGTCCTCTTCGGTCACTTCGAGCAACCCGAGCTTGATCGCCTCCTCGAGGTCGCCGCACTGGATCGCGCGCAGCAGGTAGCTCGGATAGATGTCCAACGGGGTCACCTCGTCCCAGGCGCCGATGTTGACGATCGGCCGCTGGCCGCCGTTGAGTCGGGCATCGACGACGTATTCCTTCTTCGGCGAGAGCCAGCTGAACACGCTGCGACTCCGGCTCAGCTTGCCGAAGGCCGGCACTGCCCAGCCGAACAGATCGCGCTGGTCGGTGCCCTCGGGAATCACCGTCAGCGTCGTGGTGCGGAAACCGAGTTCGCCGTCCGCGGCGATGGCGCGGCCGGCCAGCACGTTGCCGTCGATGACGCGGACATCACCGCCGATCGCGGCGCCGCCGTTGAGCGAGCTGACCGGGGCGCCATGGCGGATGCGGTAGTACTGTCGTGCCGGCGCCGCGCTGCCCGACATCGCGATCACGGTCTGCGCCGGATAGCGGCCGGTCTCGGCCCAGCTGCCGAGGCGCACGAGATCCTGCAGACGCAGGCAGTAGGCGATCTCGCCGCTCTTCAGCGGCTGCAGCCGGCTGATGTGGGTGCCGGTCAAGCCGGCCGGGTGCGGGCCGGCGAAGTCGTGGACCTCGACATCGCGCAGGTCGCGCAGGTCGCTCTGGTCCGGTCCGGCCGCGTGCAGCGACAGATGGATCGGCCCGTCGGTCAGCTGCTGCAACAGGTCGATGCCACGCTGCAGCGCGCCCTTGCAACCGGCGACCGCGAACGCCGGATCGGCCGCCAGCGGCGCCGTGTCCATGCCGTTCACGAAGATCGCCACCGGCGCCTGATCGCCACGCGGCATCTTGCCGATCGGCCGCTGCACGAACAGGTGCCAGAGGCCGGCGTTCTTGATCGCCTTGCGCAACGAGGCGCGGTCGCTGGCCGGCATCCTGGCGTCGGCGAACTTCTCCGCATCGGCCTTGCCAAAGGCCGCGGCGTTCTCGATCACGACCCGGCGCAGGAAGCGTCGCTCGCCGTACTCGATGCTCGTCACGCGACCCGTCGCCGGTGAGCAGAACACGACATCGCGGTCGACCTTGTCGAGGAAGATCGGCTGACCGGTGACGACGTCGTCACCTTCCTTGACGAGCACCTTCGGCTTGATGCCTGAGAACTCGGCCGTCCCGACCGCGACGTGAGACGGCTCGGGCGCATCGACGAGCGTCCGCGCCGGAGCGCCGGCGAGGCGAAGATCGAAGCCTTTCGTGATCTTGTGGGTAGTCATCCAGGGGAGACGTTGGAAGCAGAGGAGAGAACGGGGACGCGTCGGAGTCCGTCAGGCGGTCGAGTCGCACACCGTCGCTCCGGGCTCTCCCGAGCCGGCGGCGCGACCGCAGCGGTTGCACGAGCCATCGGCCGAGAGCCCGCCGCACGACCCGCTCAGCCGCCGACCGCCGATGGCGAGGACGACGATCGCGAGCACGGGGATCGTGAAGACGAAGATCGGGAGCAGGAACGTGGACACCAGAGGGGCTCAGAAAAGTCGCGAGCAGGTTAGCGGCTCGCCGCGCAGATTCGAGGCCGCGTTCCAGGACGCCGCGGTCGCGGTTACGAGCGGGCCTCGACCAGTGCCGTCAATGCCCGCAGCGTGTTGCAATTGCGAAGTGACACATCTTGGTCGCCGACGCGGACGCCGAACCGGCTCTCGAGGAACTCGACGACCTCGAGGACACCGGCCGAGTCGACGATTCCGGAGGTGACGAGCGGCGTATCGTCCAGCAGCCCCTCCTCACGGCCCTCGCGGAACCAATTGGCCACGAAAGTCCGGATCTCGGCGAGGATCGTGGCACTGCTGGGCGCGGGGTCGGCGGACATCGGGGCGAAGACTATGCCAAACGCGAGGGGAACACGGAATGGCTGGCGACAGGAAGTCCGGCGGGATACGTCGAAAGGAGTATGGCCGAACCCGACCGCCCGGCGCGTCCGCTGCGCCTCTCGAACCTCGTCGCCCTGGCGACCGCGCCCGCGTTCGCCGCCGCCATCGCCCCCCACCTGCCGGCCTTGCACTGGATCCTCGACCTGCCGGCGAGCTTCGCCGTGCAGGCCGGCGCCGTCCTGCTGCTCGGCATGCTGGCGCTGCTCTTGGCGCGGCGCTGGCGACTGGCGGCGCTCTGGAGCCTGGGCCTTTGCTCGGCCCTGATCGCGGTCGTCCCGGGCTGGCTGCAGACGCCCCGACTCGGTGATGGCGGCGATCGACCGGTCACGTTGATGACGATGAACCTGGCCCGCGACAACGAGGGCAATGCCGACCGGGCCAGCGCCGAGATCCGGCGGGTCGACCCCGACCTGCTGTTCCTCAGCGAACTGACTCCGGCCTGGCTCGCCGCCCTCGAGCCGAGCCTCACGGCCTATCCGCACCGGACGGTTCTCGCCGACCCAGGCTGGTTCGGCCTCGGCCTGTTCTCGAGGTTGCCGCTGGCGCAGGCCGAGGTGATTCCGCTTTCGGTCGATTGGGCGCCGGCCATCCGCGCGACCATCACGACGGCGGCCGGCGCCCTCGGCGTGCTCGGCATCCACACCCCGCGCCCCGGCGGCGGTCGCCGCTGCGCCGAGCGCGACGCCGCGTTGGCCGCGGTCGCGGCGGCCATCGCGCCGCTGCCCGAGCGCCGCCTGGTCTGCGGCGACTTCAACAGCACGCCCTGGAACCGCGCGTTCCCGGCCATGCTCGCGGCGACGGGTCTGCTGCACGCCAGCCATGGCCATCACCCGACCTGGCCGCAGCAGTGGCCGTGGCCGCTGCGGGTGCCGATCGACCATCTGCTCGTGAGCCGCGGGGTCGGCGTCGAACGGGTCGAGGTCGGCGCCGATTTCGGCAGCGACCACGCACCGTTGATCGCCGAACTGCGGCTGTAGGCCGGAACGCGCTGCCCGCTCCGGCCCCATCCCCTATCCTCCGCCCGCCATGCTCTCGCTGCAGCACCTGACCAAGGCGTTCGGTTCCCAGATCGCGGTCGACGATCTTTCACTCGAGGTCCCGCCCGGCACCATCCTCGGCCTGCTCGGCCCCAACGGCGCCGGCAAGACGACGACCCTGAAGATGATCACCGGCATGCTCGAGCCGACGACGGGCACGGCGCGGATCTGCGACATCGACATCGGCCGGAGCCCGCTCGCGGCGAAGAGGCTGCTCGGCTTCGTGCCCGATTCGGGCGCGGTCTACGAGGCGCTGACCGGGCTCGAGTTCCTGCTCATGATCGCGGCGCTCTACGGCATCGGCGAGGATCAGGCGCGGCCGCGCATCCGCCAGTTCCTCGACTTCTTCGACCTCGACGAAGCGACGCTGCAGAACAAGCTGCTCGGCTACTACAGCAAGGGCATGCGGCGCAAGGTCGTGATCACCGCGGCGCTGCTCCACAATCCGAAAGTCGTGCTGCTCGACGAACCGCTCGACGGACTCGACGCCAACGCCGCGGTCGGCTTCAAGGCGCTGCTCGAGACCCTCGCCCGCGACGGCAAGACGATCGTCTACAGCTCGCACGTGCTCGACGTCGTCGAACGCGTCTGCCATCGGGTCGCGATCATCGTGGCCGGCAAGCTGCTGGTCGAAGGCACCCCGGCCGAGCTGCTGCGGCAACACGGCGCCGCCACGCTCGAGGCCCTGTTCACGAGCCTGACCGGACTGACCGGGGTCGAGGCGCGCGTCGCCGACTTCGCCAGGAACGTGCTGTCGTGACGGGCGCAGCACCGCCGCCGACCGAACGGATCCTGCGGCAGCTGTTCTGGCGGTTGCTGGTGCGCGGCCGCAATGTCGCTCACGAGGGTCACGGCAGGAAGCGCAAGGGGCTGAGCTTCACCGCGACGTGCCTGCTCTACGGCGCCATGGGCATCATCCCGGCGGCAACCGCGTTCCGCGGTCAGCCGATCGTGTTCGCGTCGTTGATGCACGGCTTCACGCTGCTGTTCGCCGCGATGACCCTCGCCGCCAGCGCCGGCTCGCTGCTGTTAGCGCGCGAGGAGGCCGAGATCCTGCTGCACCGCCCGGTACCGATCTCGCACCTGCTGCGCGCCAAGGCCTGGGTGCTGTTCCGCTACTCGCTGCTCCTCGCACTCGCCCTCAATCTCGCGGGCCTCGTCACCGGCATGTTCGGCAAGGGCATCGGCTGGCTCTGGCTACCGGCCCATCTCGCCACCACGACGCTGATGATGGTGTTCGCCACCGCCCTCATCGTGCTCGTCTACAACCTCTGCCTGCGCTGGTTCGGCCGCGAGCGCCTCGACAACCTGCTGACCGCGATCCAGACCCTGCTGACCGTCGCCATGATCGTCGGCAGCCAGCTCGCGCCACGCTTCCTCGGCGAGGGCGATCTCGATGGCATGATCGACAGCGGCGGCTTCGGCCTGCTGGCGCCGCCGATCTGGTTCGCCGCGCTCGACCTCTGGCTGTGCGGCGCGGCCTCGCTCGACGCCAGCTGGCTGCCGGCCGGGCTCGCCGTCGGATCGACGGCCGGGATCGCCTGGCTGGCCTTCGACCGGCTGGCCGGGGCCTATGGCCGCGGCCTCGCCAGCCTCGGCGAAGGCGCCGTCAGCGAGCGCGACCACGGCGGGCGTCGGCTGATGGCGAAACTCGCGGCCTCGCCGCTGCTCCGCTGGTGGCTGCGCGACCCGATCGAGCGCCAGGCCTTCGTTCTCGCCAGCGCCTATCTCGGCCGCGACCGCGAGACCAAGCTCAAGATCTACCCGGCCCTCGCCCCGATGATGATCCTCCCCATCGTCATGATGATCCGCCCCGGCAAGGACGCCGGCGCCATCGACACCGGCCTGTTCGCGGCCATCGGCATCGGCTACATCGCGATCCTGCCGCTGGTGCCGCTGATGGCTCTGCGCCGTTCGGAACACTTCCGCGCGGCCGAGGTGTTCCGCTATGCCCCGTTGCCGAGCTGGGCGCCGTTGTTCCATGGCTTCCGCAAGGCCATCCTGCTGTGGCTGGCCTTGCCGGCCTGCATCGTGATGGTCGGCTTGATCTGGCTGATCAGCGGCTCGTCGATGTCGGTGTGGAGCAGCCTGCCGCTGCTCATGGCCATGCCGATCTACTCGCTGGTCCCGACCCTGGCCGGCCCCTGGCTGCCGCTGTCCGAACCGAATCAGGACGGCCGCGACGCTTCGATTGGCTGCCTCGTCACGGCGGTCGTGATCGGCTCCGGCGTCACGCTGTCCGGGGTGTCGGCCTGGCTGAGCAGGATCGGCCTGCTGCTGCCGTTCCTCGTCGCGGTGGCGGTGGCGAGCACGGCGATCTACTGGCTGTGGCACCGCCGGATCGCGACGCGGACCTGGTAGGGCCGCCCCTGATGGGTTGCTTCGGTGCCAGGCACGGAATCAACAGGAATGGCGGGAGTGCATGGGAATCGAACCCACCGGGAGCCGCGCCAGGCGACCCCCCACAGGTTTTGAAGACCAGGCCGAACACCAGCTCGGATGCACTCCCGCAGGACCGAAGTCGCGGCGGAGACTAGCGCTTCGGTCGAGGCTGTCAAACGCATGCTGCCGCGACGGCGGCAGATTCTGTTCGCGAGGCCGAGCGAGCACCACCCTTCGCACTTCCTGATGCAGAGACTCAGAAGGTGACGCTCGGCCCCGGGAGCGGCAGTCCTTCCACCTGGACGCCTTGCGTGCTCGTGGCATCGGTGGCCGAGCCGAACACGAGCGAGACCCCGACTGTCTGTACCGGCGGCGTGGAGCCGTGGCTGTGGTGGCATGCCGCGAAGCCACAGAGCAGGGCTACGACCATGGCGACGGCGAGCGCCAGCTGCGGTCGATGCGGAGCAGCGGCCGGGTGCGCGACGCGGCGCCTGGCGCCGACGGCGCCGCGCAGGAGAAGGGCCAGCAGGGCCATACCCGAGAGGGCAAGCGACAGCAGCGCACCTTGTCGCAACATTGCCGGCATCGAAGATGTGGCGCTCTCCTCGTTCGCCAACAGATAGAACCGAACCGGCTCAGACCGGGTCGCGTTCGACGTCACGACGAAGAGGCCATCGGCATCGAGTTGTCCGGCCGCCACGAGTCGGTCGTTGGCCGTGAGCGCATCGTCGCCATCGGCGTCGATCCACAGCTCGAGATCGTGCAGATGCTCACGGGCTCGGACCGGGGCCTCGAAGACGAGGCTGTCGAGGCTCCAGGAAGTCAGGCCTCGGGGCCAGAGGATGCCTTCGTGGATCATGCGTCGCTGTCCGGCGGCGGTGCTGACCCTTGGAGCCTCCGCTGCTGGGGCGAGAGCGGGCATTGCGACGACGAAGGGCCCGCTCGCCGATGTCACCGGTGCGCCCACCAGTCGAGTCATCCCATCCGCGCGAACGGTGGCGAGCGCGTACCTTCGAGTGTGCTCCGGGCCGAGCGTGAACGATGTCCGATCGAGGTGATCCTCGGTGCGGAGCACCGCCTCGGCGGTCAGAGCACTCTGCACGGATGCATCCTGCTCTGCCAGGTAGAGGCCGTCGGCTTCCTGCAGGCGGACGACGAGGGAGTCCGGGTGCCACACAGCGGGATCATCGGGTGCGCTGAGACCGCCCCAGATGTCGGCGTGCGAACTCGGGATCTCCTCGATCACGAGGCCGCCGGCATCGATGCCCGTGTACTTGCCGAGGGCATTGCCGACGACCAGCGCACCGAGGTTGTCGGCCACCGTGATCGTGAGTTCGGAACCAGCACCGGTGCCGAGAATGTTGCCACCTTCGATGGCGGGCGACGACTTGAAGGTACGGCAGCCGCGCAGCTCGCCGTCATAGGGCGTGGTTCCGAACGAACTCGGGCTGCCGGCCGAGTTGCGGATTTCGAAGTCGCCCGAACCCGACCTCCCGATTGCGACGACGTAGTGGCTCTTCTCGTCATTGCCCGGATCACTTTGGCTCTTGGTCTTCAGCATGACGGGCCCGAAGCGACACAGGGCGTCGTTGACGCCGGTCGTGGTCGCGGTGCAGGGGGCCAGTCCGAAACCGGGGATGCCGAGGTGCACGCCGTAGGCGGCGACCAGCGAGTCGGCGTTGGCCTTCAACCGAGCGCACCCCGTCGGGTCGTAGCCGTCGTGATTCCGCAGCCACTCGTCGACTTGCTGCCAGGTGACGCCGGGAATGGCGTGCTTGCCGAGGTGGAAGTTCAGGATCATGGTGTACGACAGCAACGTGCAGCCCCAGCTGTGGACCCAGCCGCCGGGGCAGCCGCCCATGTCTTCGTAAATGCCGAACTGGGTGAGCTCCTGGGTCTGCACATGCGGCGGGTTGGCGCTTGGCGGGAAGTCCTCGACGGTGACCGTGAGCTGGCCGCTGCAGTGGGTCGGTGCGTTGGACAACGTGCGGTTGCCGCGGATGAACATCACCTCGTCGCCGATGTTGAAGTGCGGAGGTGCGGCGACGAAGAGATACGAGTACCGGTGGTTGCCGCCGCCACAGCCGCCGACCTCGACGTAGGTCTGGTACAACGTCGTCAGGTTGACGATCGTGATCGTCGGCCAGCAACCGGGCCCGCCGCAGCAACCGCTGAACACACCCTGCCCAGTGAGCCGGTACTTCGGTGGGTACGGGTCGCAGGGATCGGGGTTGGGTTGCACGGTCAGCGGCCCGGCCCACATGCCGCAGATCTCCTGGCCGTGGGCGTTTCTGACGGTCGAACCGATCGACAGCATGGTGGCGACCAGGAAGGCGAAGTACGGACGACGTTTGCGCATGACTTCTCACGTATCGAGGGAAACGGCTGCACGACCCTCAGCGGGCGGTGATCCCGTCAGATGGCAAGACGGTGCTCCATGGTCTCCCGGGACAGCGGAATTGCGATCCCGGCAGCGACAGCACCCATTGCCCCACTGACCGCCCCGGCACCACCACACTCGCTTCCCGCGCCGGCGATTCCTCTTCAGGGCGCACGCTCGACCCGATTCCGGCCGTTCGACTTGGCGGCGTACATCGCCTTGTCGGCCCGCGCCAGCGCGTCGGCGTAGCCCTCTTCCCGGTCGACGCAGGTGACACCGATGCTCACGGTCACGCGGCCGACGGGATCGATGCCACGCGCGTCGATCGCGACCCGCAGCCGTTCGGCAAACGTCACCGCTTCGGTCACGCCCGAGTGCCGCGCCAGGATGACGAACTCCTCGCCGCCCCAGCGCCCGATGTGATCCGAGGCCCGCATCTGCAGCTCGAGCCGCCGGGCGACCTCGCACAGGACCCGGTCACCGACCTGATGGCCGAAGCGATCGTTGACGTCCTTGAAGTGATCGATGTCCACCATCATCACCGCGTAGCGGCTGCCGTAGCGCCGGGCCTCGTCGTCGAGGATCACGCTGATCTCCTGGATGGACCGCCGATTGTGGACCTGGGTCAGGGCATCGGTCGTGGCCAGGCTCTCGAGCCGCCGATTGACGTCCTGCAGCGCCTGCTCCGCCCGTTCGCGCTGCGCGACCTCCTCGAGCAGGAGTTCGGTGCGCCCCTGGTCGCGCACGCCCTGGCCGGTGATGACCAACAGGAAGCCGCCGAGCAGCGCCGTGAACAGGAGCCCGCCGGTCAGCACGCTCCACGCCATCCAGGAGCGATGAAAGGCGAGATACCTGGGGGTCGTGTCGACCTCCATGCGCCAGCTCCTGCCGCCGACGCGGATCGTCGTCTCCCAGCGCAGCGTCCGCGACGGATCCCCGCCTTCGCGGTCGTCGACGGTCACCCGCCCGCCCTGTTCGTCGAACTGCGCGGACGCCATCAGTACCGGACCGGACGCTGTGCTGACATCGCTCAGCCGCACCAGGATGTTGGCCGGACCGGACTCGCCGAGCGCGCCGGCGAGCAGGTCCTCGGTGCGGAACACGCCGACGACGAACCCCTTCACCAGGTCGCGTCGAGCCGCCGCCTCGGGCGGAACCCCATCGCGATAGACCGGCAGGAAGAACAGCACCCCGCGCTGGCTGCCGGTCTCCTGGATGAGCTGGACCGGCTCCGTCGCGACCGGATCGCCCGTCGCGGCCGCGGCCTCGAGCGCGGCCCGCCGCGTCGGATCGGAGTTGACGTCGTAGCCCAGCGCCTTCTCGTTCGCGGCCAGCGGCTCGATGTAGGTGACGACGACGTAGCGGTCGTGTTCGGCCTGGGCGCTCAGGACACCGGCGCCGTCGTGCCACCAGATCGCGAACCCGGCCAGACCTTCGGCGCGGATCCGGCTCTCGAAGGCCTCCCGATCCGGCTGGTCGACGACGACGTTCCACGACAGGGCATGGATGCACGGGTTGCGCTGCAGGGCGCGCTGCACGTACTTGCGGAACTGCTCGCGGCTCACCGGCGCCGACTCGGCCTCGGCCAGCGCGAACAGACTCTGACTCGAGTAGAGCACCTCGATGGTCCGCGACAGTTCCCGCTGCAGCGCGTCGCCGACGATCGAGGCCCGTTCGTCGAACTCGCTGTCGATCCGGTCCTGCTCCTCGCCACTGGCGGCGATGAAGACCGAGGTCACGACGATCAGCGCAATCGCCAGCGGGCCGACGACCCGGATCCGTCGCGGTCGCCAGGCCGTCGCGGGCCGGCCGGCGAAGCAGAGGGCGACCGGCACCATCAGCATCACGCCGATGGTGTCGCCGACCCACCAGGTCATCCAGCTGAACGCGAACTCACCGGCGGTGATCAGGCCACACAGCGAGAGGGTCCCGACACCCCAGGTCGCGCTGATCACGCAGCTCACCGGCCCGCCCAGGCCGAGCACGAAGAGCACGCTGCCAGCCGTCAGCAACTCGGGGTCGCGCGCGAAGGCGCGCCGGGTCGTCCACGCGCCGACCAACGCCTGCAGCGCGGCACCGACCCCGACGTTCAGGGCCAACGCCAGCGAGCCGACGATGGTCGCGGTCGAGCTGGAGTCGAACGAGGTCGCCACGTTGACCGCGAACGAGCCGAGCACGACGCCGGGCCAGAGGCGGTAGCCGTGGAGCAGCATCGCCGCCAACGCGAGACCCGATGCCGGCCAGACCGCGGTCGCATAGCCGGGTGGTATGGCCAGCAGCAGGCCGAGCTGCCCGGCAATGAAGTAGGCGAGCGCCAGCCCGGCAATGGCGGGCACGCGCCGCAACGCAGTGCGGCCGGCATCGCCCGGGATCGGGCGCCGGTCATTGCCGGTCACGTGGTCACGATTCTGATGTGATGTCGAGCGCCGCCCGAGCTTTGGCCGCGACTGTCCAACCTGCGTGGCGCCTCTTTCCGCCGTCGCAGAGCCGCATTCTGTCACTTCGCGGCGGGGGTGCAACACCTCACCATGGCCCGATTCGCCACGCCGGCGGACGCAGGCCGGTGGCGGGCACCGGCGACGAAGCGGACGCGATCAGGCCCGCGACGCGATGTCGCCGATCTGGCCTTCGAGTTCGCGCGTCCGCGCCCCGGGCGAACGGGTGAAGCGCGCCGCCAGACCGTAGGCCCCCGGCACGACCAGCAGGGTCGTCAAGGTTGCGATCGTGACGCCGAACAACACCACCAGCCCGATCGACGCCCGCCCCTCGGCGCCGGCGCCGCTGGCCATGACCAGCGGCAGCGCGCCGAGCGAGGTCGACAACCCCGTCATCAGCACCGGTCGCAAGCGCACGACCGAGGCGTCGAGCACGGCGTCGCGCCAGTTGCGACCCTCGTCGCGCAGCTGGTTGGCGAACTCGACGATCAGGATGCCGTTCTTCGCCGCCAGACCGATCAGGATGACGAAGCCGATCTTGCTGTAGATGTTGAGCGTGCCGCCGCCGAGTTCGAGTCCGAGCAGCCC
>JAGQRA010000058.1 GCA_020425885.1 Planctomycetota bacterium
CCGAGACGCCGGGCACGCCGCCCGCCCCGGCGCCTGATCCCGTCCGCGAGATGCGTGCCCAGGTCGCCGCCGAGACCGAGCGGATCGCCGCGGTCCGCCGACTGTGCGCAGGGCAGCACCCGCAGATCGAGGCGCAGGCCATCCGCGACGGGTGGGACTCGACCCGCACCGAGCTCGAAGTCCTCCGGGCCAGCCGCCCGAAGGCCCCGGCCGTCCACGTGCCCGCCGGGTCCGGCCCGCTGTCGCAGCGCGTGCTCGAGGCCGCGTGCGTGCTCTCGGGCCGGCTGGCCAGCCCGGAGCGGCACTGCGCCGAGCAGGACCTCGAGGCCGCGAGCCGGGAGTTCGGGCAGTCGATCGGGCTGCAGGAGCTCCTGCTCCACGCCGCGTGGGCCAACGGCTACACCGGGCGGACCTTCCGCGACTCGCGCGGCGTGATGGACGCCGCGTTCGGCCGCGGGATCGAAGCGGCGGGCAACTCGACGATCAGCATCGCCGGGATCCTGTCCAACGTCGCCAACAAGTTCCTGCTCGAGGGGTTCTTCAGCGTCGAGCGCACCTGGCGGAACATCTGCTCGGTCCGCAGCGTCGCCGACTTCAAGACCGTCACCAGCTTCCGGCTCACTGGCGGGGACACCTACGAGCGCGTCGCGCCCGGCGGTGAGATCAAGCACGGCTCGCTCGGCGAGGAGAGCTACAGCAACAAGGCGGACACCTACGCCCTGATGCTCTCGATCGACCGCACCGACATCATCAACGACGACCTCGGGGCTATCACCACCGTCCCCCGCAAGCTCGGGGCGGGCTCGGGCAAGACCATCAACGAGGTCTTTTGGACCACGTTCCTTGCCAACTCGGCGTTCTTCACCGCCGGCAACAAGAACTTCATCTCGGGCGCCGACACGGTCCTCTCGATCGACGGCCTGACCAGGGCCGAGGTCACGTTCATGGACCAGGTGGACAAGGACGGCAAGCCGATCGGCGTGCTGCCGCAGGTCCTGCTGGTCCCGACGGCGCTCTCGGCGATGGGCAGCCAGCTCTTCAAGAGCATGGAGCTGCGCGACAACACTTCGGCGGCCAAGTACCCGGTGACCAACCCGCACCAGGGCAAGTTCCGCGTGGAGGTCAGCCGGTACCTGGGCAACGCGGCGTTCACGGGCAACTCGAGCAAGGCGTGGTACCTGCTCGCCGACGCGAACGACCTGCCGGTGATCGAGGTCGCGTTCCTCAACGGGCAGGAAGCCCCGACCATCGAGACCGCCGAGCAGAGCTTCAACCGGCTCGGGATCCAGATGCGCGGGTACCACGACTTCGGCGTCGCGCTGCAGGACCCGCGCGGCGGCGTGAAGAGTAAGGGTGAGGCATGAGCCAGTTCGGCGGGGGGCAGCTCCCCGGCGAGTTCGACACCCTCTTCGACACCGACCACGACTCGGGCCCCGGGCCCGGAACAGGAGACTCTCGGATGACCAGATTCGTCCACGAAGGCAACGCGATCGACTACACCCCGGCCGCGGACACGCCCGCCGGCACCGTGGTCCTGCAGGGCGACCTCATCGGCGTCACGCGGACCGACATCGCCGCCAACCGCCTCGGCTCGCTCGCGGTCGACGGGGTGTTCGACTTCCCTAAGGCGACCACCGCGGGGACGGGGTTCACGGCCGGGGCGCTCGCGTACTGGGACAACACCAACAAGGTCGCGACGAAGACGGCGACGGGCAACAAGCTCATCGGCAAGGCGGTCGCCGCGGCGGCCGACGCCGCCGAGACCGTCCGCGTCCGCCTCTCGCAGTAACTGGGTGACCACGTGGGCGACCTGCTGGCCAAGGGCTCGGAACTGATCGAACGCACGCGGCGGGCACACCTGTCGCGCACGGTGGTCTACCGCCGGGGCGACGACACCGTCGAGCTCGCGGCCACGGTCGGGTCGACCGCGTTCGACCGCACCGACGAGTACGGCGTGATCCACCGGATCGAGTCGCGGGACTACCTCGTCACCGCGGCGGACCTGGTGCTCGGCGGCGAGGCGGTGATACCCAGAGCCGGCGACCGGATCACCGAGACCGACGGGGCCCGCGTGCACGAGTACGAGGTCATGGCCCCGGAAGGAGAACCGGCGTGGCGGTACAGCGACCCGCAGCGAATGACGCTGCGGATCCACACGAAGTTCGTGCGAACGGGGGCGGCGTGAGCAACGGCAACGGCACAGCAAATGGCAACGGCAAGGCCCGGTGGGCCGGCGTTGTGCTCACCGGCGGTCTCGCCATCGCGGCGCTCATCGTCCAGTGGGGCGTGGTAACCACCAAACTCGACCAGGTCGAGAAGCGACTCGACGAGCTGATCTACGAGGCCCGCACGCTGCGGCACGAGTACCAGGGCATCGAGCGCCGGCTCTCCTACGTCGAGGGCCGGCTCAACGGCGAGTACCAAGGAAGGACCGGCCCATGAGCGTGCTCGTTCAGATCGCCGACGCCGTCGCGGCGTCCATCAACGGGGCCACATTCACCGAGCCGCTCACGGCCGTGCGGGCCTACCGCCCCTCGTACGACCTCGAGCAGCTCGCCGAGACCCGCGTCACGGTCGTGCCCCGGTCCATGACCATCGCGGCGCTGGCCCGCCTGCAGAGCCAGGTCGATTGCACGGTCGACGTCGGCATCCAGCAGCGCGTCCCCGCCGGCGACGAGGCCCGGATCGATGCGCTGCTCGATCTCGCCGAGGCGGTCGGCGACCACCTGCGGCACAAGCGGCTGGCAGACTTCTCCGAGGCTGCGTGGCTCTCGATCGCCCACGACCCGGTGGCGGCGAGCGAGCACCTCGACGAGCGGTCGA
>JAGQRA010000512.1 GCA_020425885.1 Planctomycetota bacterium
CGTCCTGATTGCCGAGCGCGCGGTTGGCGACGATCAGATGGCCGGTGCTGCTGACCGGCAGGAACTCGGTCAGTCCTTCGACGACGCCGAGGACGACGCTGCCGAACCAACCGATCGGGTCGGCGCCGCCGGCGCTCAACTAGAAGACCTCGGCCGGGTCCACGCTCTCGAACTGGAACGCCTCGGCGACGGCCTGGCAGGTGATCTTCCCACCGAGCACGTTGGCGGCGGTGCGCAGGTGCGGGTCCTTGACGGCCGCGGCCGCCCCCATCTGCGCGAGTCGGACCGCGTACGGCGCGGTCGCGTTGGTCAGCGCGAACGTCGACGTGCGCGACACGGCACCCGGCATGTTCGCGACGCAGTAGTGCAGCACACCTTCCTCGACGTAGGTCGGGTTCTGGTGCGTCGTCGGCCGGCAGGTCTCGATGCAGCCGCCCTGGTCGACGGCGACGTCGACGACGACCGGGCCGTCGTCCTTCATGAGCTTGAGGTCCTCGCGGCGCACGAGCACCGGCGCGCGCGCGCCGCTGACGAGGACCGCACCGACGACGAGGTCGGCCTCGGGGAGGAGCTCACGGATCGCGTACGGGCTGCTGTGCAGCGGCACGACGTTGGCCGGCATCGTGTCCGACAGGTAGCGCAGCCGCTCGAGGTCGATGTCGAGCAACAGCACGCGCGCGCCGAGGCCGGCAGCCATCTTCGCCGCGTTGTGGCCGACGACGCCCGCGCCGAGGATCAACACGGTCGCCGGTTCGACGCCCGGCACGCCGCCGAGCAGCATGCCGCGGCCGCCGTGGTGGCGCTCGAGGCACGCGGCCCCGACCTGGATCGCCATCCGGCCGGCGACCTCGCTCATCGGCGTGAGCAGCGGCAGGTGCTTGCCGACCTGCAGCGTCTCGTAGGCAAAGCAGTGCGCACCGCTCTTCAGCATCGCTTCCGTCAGCGACTGGCTGGCCGCGAAGTGGAAGTAGGTGAACAGGATCTGCCCGGGGCGGATCAGGTCGTACTCCTCGGGCAGCGGTTCCTTGACCTTGATGATCATCTCGGCCTGGCCGTAGATCTCGGCCGCCGTGTCGACGATCCGCGCCCCGGCCTTCTCGAACATGTCGTCCGTGATGCCGGCGCCGAGCCCCCCGTTCCGTTCGACGAGCACCGTGTGGCCGCGTTCGACCAGCCCGTGCGCCATCGCCGGGACGGCGCCGATGCGGTTCTCCTGCGGTTTGATCTCTTTGGGGACGCCGATGATCATGGGTCGAGCCTCGTTCCGAGAGGGTAGCGGGCGGCGGAGTATAGCCATCCGATCCGGCCCCGCGGCAAGTCCGCGGCTGCGGAATCGCCCGTCGCCGGACGCCACCGCCCCAGCGCCCCGCCGGTTCCTTTTTCCTTGCAGCGAGGACCGGTCGTCCCTACAAAACTCGACCCCGCGTGGGCGATTAGCTCAGTTGGTAGAGCACTAGCTCGACAAGCTAGGGGTCACTGGTTCGAGCCCAGTATCGCCCACCACTTCAACGTCTTGCCGACCGCCTACTTAGGCGAACCCGCTTCGGACGA
>JAGQRA010000513.1 GCA_020425885.1 Planctomycetota bacterium
CCCGGTCAGACCGAGCGGGCGGCGATCGACGACGTAGTCGCGGCCGACCTCGAACTCGATGGCGAGGTCGCGCCGATACGGATCGCGTTCGAGCACGAGCTCACCACGATCGGAGTCGTAGTCGCCGTAGGCCAGCGCCGCGCCGTCCTCGAGCTCGACGCCGTCGCCGACGACGACGGCATCGCCGGGCCGGAACTTCGACGTGTTGTCGGCGACCGCGAACCTGAACGCGCCGCGGGCCTCGCCGAGGAACCGCGCATCGCGGATGCACTCGCCGTCGATCACGCGCAGGTCGACCGGCTGCGCCCGCAGCTCACGGCTGGCCCGGGCTTCGTCGCGTTCCTCGCGCAGCAGGAACCGCAGCAGGCGTTGTTCGAGCGAAAGGTCCACGGCAACGCCGGGCATCATGCGCGAGTCGAGCGGGCCATGGGAGTATCTTCCGGCCACCATGCCGACCGAGGTGCCGACCGATTCCCGAATGCGAACCGCGGCGGCGACGCTGCTGCTCGGCCTGATCGTCGCCTGCGGCACGACGCCGCCCGCTGACGGTGCACCGCGTCGCCTGCCGAACATCGTCGTGCTCTACGCCGACGACCTCGGCTACGGCGACCTCGCCTGCTTCAACGCCCAGTCCAGGATCCCGACGCCCAACCTCGATCAGCTCGCCCGCGAGGGCCTGCGCTGCCTCGACGCCCACAGCTCGTCGGGGATCTGCTCCCCGAGCCGCTACGCGCTGCTGACCGGACGGCATCACTGGCGCAAGTTCCACGGCATCGTCAACGCCTTCGGCCCATCGGTGATCGCGCCCGAGCGACTGACGATGGCGGCGATGCTGCGCTCACGCGGCTACGCCACCGCCTGCATCGGCAAGTGGCATCTCGGCTGGGATTGGGACGCGATCCGGCGACCCGGTGTCGAGATGGAGAAGAACGGGCGCGAGCGGTTCTGGGCGGCCTCGGCCTTCGACTGGAGCGCGCCGATCCCGGATGGCCCGTTGGCGCACGGCTTCGATCACTACTTCGGCGACGACGTGCCGAACTTCCCGCCCTACGCCTGGATCGAGGACGACCACGTCGTCGGCACACCGACCGTGAAGCACCGGCCGGACCCGTTGCCGACCGAAGGCTCGCCCGAGTGCCGGCCGGGCCCCGCCGTCGAAGGCTGGCGGCTCGATGCCGTGATGCCCGAGCTGACCCGCCGCGCCACCGCCTGGCTGCGCGCGCGACAGGGCCGCGACGAGCCGTTCTTCCTCTACTTCCCGTTCACCTCACCGCACGCGCCGATCGTGCCGACGGCCGAGTTCAGCGGCGCCAGCAAGGCCGGACCCTATGGCGACTACGTCGCCCAGACCGACGCCACGGTCGGCGCGGTACTGCAAACGCTCGACGAGCTCGGCATGACCGAGAACACGATCGTGGTCTTCACCTCGGACAACGGCCCCGAGGCCTACGCCTACGAGCGCACGCGCCGGTTCGACCACAAGAGCATGGGCGACCTTCGCGGCGTCAAGCGCGACGTCTTCGAGGGCGGCCATCGGGTGCCGATGATCGTGCGCTGGCCCGGCGTCCTCGCGCCAGGAACCGTCACCCCCGAGCTCATCGGCCAGGTCGACCTGATGGCGACCTTCGCCGCCATCACCGGCTTCGAGCTGCCCGACGACGCCGCCGAGGACAGCTTCGATCTGCTGCCGCTGTGGCGCGGCGAGGTCGATTCGGTGCGCACCTTCCTGGTCCACAACACCAACGCCAAGGTCTGGGCCATCCGTCACGGCGACTGGCTCTACCTCGACGCCAAGGACGGCCATCACAACCGCATCCCCGCCTGGTATCGCGAGGCCGCCGGCTGGGAGCAGAACCCGCACCCGCATGCGCTCTACGACCTGCGCGTCGACCCCGAACAACGGCACAACGTCTGCACCGAGCATCCCGAGGTCGTGACGCACCTGCAGGCCCTGCTGCAGCAGCTGCGCGAACAGGGCCACAGCGCGCCGCGGCTCGCCGGAGGTTGATCGCATGCCGGCCCGCACCCCGCCTCGCATCACCACGCTCGAATGCGAATGGTTGCCGTCGCCGCGACCGAGCCGCAAGCTGCTCGTCGTGCTGCACGGCCGCGGCGATTCGTCGCGGAGCTGGTACTGGTTGCCCGGTGCCTTCGCGTTCGAGGAGCTGAACTACCTGTTCGTCAACGCACCCGACGAGTACTTCGGCGGCCGCAGCTGGTATGCGTTGCCGCCCGATCAGGCCCCCGGCGTGCTGCGCTCACGACGGCTGCTCGACGCGCTGTTCGCCGAGCTCACCGACCAGGGTCATGCCGCCGCCGACCTCGGCCTGCTCGGCTTCTCGCAGGGCTGCCTCATGACGCTCGAGTGGGGCGCACGCAGCCCGCTCCGCCTCGGCGCCTACGTCGGCATCTCCGGCTACTGCCTCGACCCGGCCGCGCTGCTCGCCGAACGCGATCCCGGTCTGCAGCCCGATCGCTGGCTGATCACGCACGGCACCGAGGACGAGGCGCTCGACTACGAGACGACGCGCGCGCAGATCGACGAGCTGTCCCGCGGCGGCCTCGCGTTGCGATTCGAGACCTTCCGCAAGGGGCACACCATCGACCCCGAGGACGAGCTGCCGCTGCTGCGGCGCTTCGTCGGCGAACGACTCGGCGTCGAGTAGCGTGGCGGCGTTCTTCGGCGATCCGCCCGCCTGAGCGCGCGAGCCTCCGCCCGCAGCGTAGGCGGCTACTTCAGCTTCGCATAGCGGAACGGCGCTTCGAGGGTGAGCACCGCGAGGGCGGTCGTCCACACCCTGCCACCGACGTCGCCCCACGCACCGATCGGCGGCCACGAACCGGCGTCTTCGGCTCGTGGCAGACCGACACGCTCGACGGCCAGTCCGGTGTGCGTCAGGGCCGCACGGCGATTGCGGTAGCGACCGACGGCACGGTCCACGTCGTCTACGTCAGCGACCGCTACGGCGTCCGCGTCGCCGTCGACGACGCACCGTGAGAACGAGGCGCTGAGGCCAGTGATGCCCCGAGTCTGCCGGCACGACTGATACGGCGGTCGTGACAGCCGTCACGCAACTCCCTCCCACCGCCAGCGCGACGATTCGTGATCGCCGCCCCGCCGGCGGCAGCACCCCGGACTACAGCGACATGATGCCGCGACCGGCATTGCTGGTGACCAGACCGAGCACGTTCGCGGCAGGATCGTAGACGAAGGCCTGCTGGTAGAAGGCCATGCCGACTAGACCCGGCGAGTACGGCAGCTGCAGACTCCAGCTCGCGGTGCCGGCAGGGGCGAGCACCAGTACCGTGCCGACCGGACCGGTGTAGACCTCACACCCGGGGGCGCCGAACGGCGTCAGGTCGAGCGGCAGCGGATAGGGACCATGATGGCGGCGGGAGAAGCCGAACGCGCCGAATACGAACGTGCCCGCAGGCATCGCCTCCACGGCCACGGTGAACACCTGACCGAGCCGCGGCACGACACCGGGGGCCGCGCTGAGGAACGGCGTCCCGGCAGTGCCGGTGCATCCCTGCCCGAACAGCAGGTAGCGGTCCTGGCCGTGCTCCCACGTCTCGCCGTCCATGGCCCCCTGACGTTCACCGCCGAACAGTACGGCCTTGACGCGGTAACGATCGTGCGCCATCGCGTGGCCGCTGCGCGCACCGGGTCCCAAGACCTCGGTTCGGGTCCAGGCCACACCCGCGGTGTCCCATTCCCAGGTGTCGCCGAACTGCGCGGCGTCATCGTGACCGCCATACATGAGCACGATGCCGAGGTTGTCGTCGTAGGCCATCGCGTGACCGGCGCGCGCGCTCGGGCCCGTGGTGCTGCGCTGCGCCCAGCTGCTGCCGTCGTAGGTCCAGGTGTCACCGTGATAGCTGGAACCGTCGACGCCGCCGAACATCACGACGCTGGCGTTGTGGCTGTCGTAGACCATGGCGTGATCGCGGCGTCGACTCGGCGCCGGGTTCTGCGACCGCGGCGCCCAACCGGTGCCGTTCCACCACCATGTGTCGCCGTAGCGGCTCGTCGCCGAGGCGCCGCCGAACAGCAGGATGCCCTGGTTCAGGCTGTCGAAGGCCATCGCATGTCCGGTGCGCAGGCTCGGCCCCGCAGCCGCGAGCTGCGTCCACATGGTGCCGCCCCACCCCCATGTCCCCGAGTGGAACTGCATCGCGGAACCGCTCGCGTCGGTGCTGTGGCCGCCGAACATCACCGTCACCGGCGGCTGACTCGTGTAGTCGTGCACCATCGCATGGCCGGCACGCGCAGTCGGCCCGACGCTAGCGAGCTGGGTCCAGTTCGCGCCGTCCCATTGCCACGTGTCCCGGTGGTACTGGTGGATGCCGCTGGTGATGGTGACGCCACCGAACATCAGCGCGACACGCGGCACCCGGCCGAGCTCGAATGCCATCGCGGGCTCGGTGCGCGGCGCCGGTTGCAGCCCGACCGCCGCCCGGCGCCAGCCGGAGCTCGTCGGATCGCCGAAGGCCTCGACCGTGCCGGCTTCGGTCACGGCGAACAGGTAGCCACCGTAGCACGTCGGCGAGTTCTGGTAGGCACCACCGCTCGAGCCCCGGCTCCACAGCAGCTGGCCGTCGTTGAGCCGGTAGCAGTAGAGCGTGCCGCCGGCCGCGGCGCTGGCGACGTAGACCCGATGTCCGGCGATGACGGGCGAGTTGGCCGCGAACGTCGCGCCGGGCACGGTCCGACTCCAGCGCACGATCGCGTTGCCGTTGCTGC
>JAGQRA010000514.1 GCA_020425885.1 Planctomycetota bacterium
GCCCGGGGATGTTGCTTTTGGTCCCGGCACCGTACTAACCGTCGATCCTCACTCGCAGCCCTGGTGATAACGCGGCGAGGCTCGCGAACGCGCCGAGCGGATCGATCGATGCGCTTTGCAGGAACAGGTCGAGCCCGCGCAGGATCGGAGCGTTCGGTATCGGCAACGGGAAGGCTGCCAGGCCATGGCTGTCGGCGACCGTCGTGACGATTCGGATCGGCACCACGAGTGCGTCGCAGCCGCCCGGCAGCGGCGCGTTGGCGGATTGGGCGCCGAATGCGAGCAGCGCGAGGCTGCCGGCGACGAGCGACGAACTCTCGACGCGGAACGCGAGGTTGCCGAGAATCGGCAGGCCGCGAGCGCGCAGCGAGGGCACCCCGGCCGAGCCGCTGCAGCCGGAGCCGTAGGTCGTCACGGCGGCGGTCGATCGGAGCCCGAGCAGCCAGGTGCCGCCGCCGAGGCCGAACGAGCCGTAGCCATAGGTCAGCGTGCGCCGGGTCGTCGGATCGTGTGCCGCACGCATGAGGTTGTGTGCCAGCGGCACCGGTCCACTGACGGTGCGCTGCGTCCAACGCGAGCCGTCCCAGTCCCAGGCATCGCTGTGGGGAATCGGAAACGCCTGGATGATGATGTACGAGCCGCCGAGCGCGACGATCGTCTGCGTGTCGGCATCGAACACCAGGCCGTGACCGGCGCGCGCCGCCGGCAGCGTGGCCGGTGTGCGCTGCGTCCAGTCGATGCCGTTCCATTCCCAGTGATCACCGAACGTCGGTCCGAACAGGATGTCGCCGCCCCCGAACATCACCGTGACGTTGCGGACCGGGTCGAAGGCCATTCCGGCGTTGGGCCGACCGGGCGGCACCGTCGCCGGGGTGCGCCGCAGCCAGTTGCTGCCGTTCCATTCCCATGTGTCTGCGAGCATCGTTGCGCCGAACCGGCCTCCGAACAGGACCACGCGGCCGCGCACCGAGTCGCTCGCGAGCGCGGCGGCGTCGCGGGGTGGCGGCGAATTGGCGGGGAACTGACGCTGCCAGTCGTTGCCGTTCCAGAGCCAGGTCTCGTTGACGATGCTCGGTGTCGCGCCGCCGAACATGAGCATGCTGGCGGTGGTCCAGTCGAACGCCAGCGCAGGGTCCGAACGGCCGGCGGGTGTCGTCGTCGGTGTGCCGCGATGCCACCATCCGCCGCGGTGCAACCAGGTCTCGACCGGCGCAGTGCCGCCGAGGTTGGTCTGACCGAACATGACCGTCTCACCGCGCACCGGGTCGAATGCGAGCGCATGGTTGTCGACCACGCCCGGGCTCTCTGCCGTCGCCGCGATCTGCCAGCCGCTGCCGTCGCGGATCCACGTGTCACCGCCGCCGGTGACGAGCACGTGAGGCTGCATGACCGTCTGGCCGCGAGTGCGGTCGTATGCCATCGAGTGGGTGGTGGCGATCGGCGGTGCGGGTTGCGCGGCGCCGACCCTGGTCCAGGTCGCACCGTCCCACTCCCAGGTGTCGTCGAACGAGGTCGGCAGATCGATGCCGCCGAACATTACGGTGCGCGCGCGCGCCGCGTCGTAGATCATCGCGTGGTTCATTCGCGCCGGCGGTCGCGGCGTCACCGTACGCTTCGTCCAGTTGACGCCGTTCCATTCCCACGTCTCGTCGATCTTCTGTCCGGCAGCATCGATGCCACCGAACAGCACGATCGCGCCGCGGGCCTCGTCGAATGCGATCGCATGTCGCAGCCGTGACGTCGGCATGGTGGCAGGGAACAGCTGCGTCCAATCGACGCCGTCGTATTCCCACATGTCGCTCAACCCGGCGCCACCGCCGGCGTCGCCGCCGACGAGGTAGATGCGTCGGCGCACGCTGTCGTAGGTCATGGCCCCGAACCAGCGCCACGGCGGGGTGGTCATGGTCGCGATCCGGCTCCAGGTATCGCCGTCGTATTCCCACGTGTCGGCGACGTTGCCGCCGAGGCCCGTGCCGGCGAACAGCACGGCCTTGCCGCGGCCGTGGTCGAAGGCCAGCCCGGGGTTGCTGCGTTGGCCCATGGGATTGGCCGCGATCCGTAGATTCCAGGCGGCGCCGTCCCACACCCAGGTCTGGGTGCCGCGGATCATGACCGTGCGGCTGCGCCAGGAGTCGAACGTGAGCGAAGAGTCGACCGCGATGCCGAACGTCGTCGCCGCCGGAGTGCGCCATTCGTATTGCTGCGCTACGGCGGCGCCGGCCGGGGCGAGCAAGAGGACGAGCAAGGAGACGAGGCGGTGGATCCCGTTCATGGCTCGAACAGCATAGCGTCGCGCGGCAGGCGGGAGGCCTTCTCGCACGACACCGATCGACTGTGCGGGATCAGGTTGCTTCTGGTCCTGGCACCGCTAGCACATGATCGAGCGCGCCGCGCAGCGCCGCGATCTGCGCGCGGTTGCACTCGTCGTCGGTCACGCGCGGGCTGTCGGGGTAGACCTCGGTCGTGGTCGTGAACGGCGCGCCGGTCAGCCCCATGCACAGTCCGAGTTCGCGCGCCGCGTAGTTGATCACGCCCTTCTGGGTCACGTCCTCCTCGATGATCTGACCGTTGGCATCGGCCGGTGCGATGTGCGTGACCTTCTCGACCGCTGCGATGATCGCGGCCTGGAAGGCGGGCTGCGGGTTCTCGATATCGCCGACCGTGTAGAACCCATCGGGGATCAGGCCCGCGCCGGGCTCGACGCCATCGCGCGCAGCCTTCGCCGGCCTGAACTCGCTCTCGTCGGTGTCGGTCGTTTCGTGCAGGTCGACGTGCATCAGGAACGACACGCCCCTACCGCGTACGGACTCGTCGCGTTCGAACTGGCCGCGTACGAGCTGCATCAGGGCGCGCGACTCATCGCACGGCGTGTCCGGCACGAAGGAACGGTTGGGATCGATTGCCTTGCAGTTCCAACGGTGGATCACCTCGTAGGCCCAGGGACTGACGCACGGCGCGACCAGCAGGTTGATGCGATCGAGGTAGTCCTCGGCGTGTTCGGCGAGGAACGCGAGCGCGCCTTGCACGCCGCTGGTCTCGTAGCCGTGCACGCCGCCCGTGATCAGCGCCCACGGTCGGTCCGGCGCGGTGGCGCGGCACTCGACGGCGAACAGCGGATATCGGTCTGGGTCGGGCTCGAGCGCGCCGTACTGCGTGACCTGGAAGCGCGGGCGCAGGGCCTCGATCTTGGCGAGGACCTGGTCGCGGTAGCTGCGCCTCCTGGACTGCTGCGTGAACCACGTCGCCTTGTCGGCGTCGGTCCAGGGCAGGCCGGGAGTGCCTATCGGGTAGAAGCGTTCCATGATGCGTCGTCGTCGGCGACGGCATCCTAATCGTGCAGACTCGGAATGCCGCGGCCTTCTGCGACGACGTTACCGCACCTCGCCGCGGGGATAGGACCATCGTCCCGCCGACCAGACCCCCGGCAGCGCGGGCTCCGAACAGGAGTATTGCATGCTGTCGGGGGTCCCCGATTCCGCCAGCGGTCCGTACCCAGGTCGCGGCCGCGGCGTCGCGCACGATGTCGCGTGGCTGGTGCTGCCGCTCGCGCTCGTGTACTGGCCGGCGTGGCTCGGCGCCTATGTCGGCGACGACCACCGCCTGATCGAGAACAACGTCGCCGTTCACGAACACGACTTCGCGGCGATGATGACATCGCCGCTGTTCGGCATCGAGGACGGCTACTGGCGGCCGGTGACGGTGCTCGGATTCTGGCTCGGTCACACGCTGGCCGGTGCGACCGGTGTCCACCTGCTCGCGTTCGCGTTGCACGTCGCCGCGACGTTCGCCGTGCGCGAACTCGCGGCCCGGTTCCTGTCGGCGAAGGGTGCGCGCTGGACCGCGCTCGCGTTCGCGCTGTACCCGATCCAGGTCGAGAGCGTGGCCTGGTGCGCGGCGCTCAACGACGTGCTCTGGAGCTTCATGGCGCTGAGGGCAATGCTCGCGGTGACGGCATGGCGCGATCGGGTCGGCGGCGGGGGGCTCGGTTGGGTCGGGGTCTGGTGCCTGCTCGCGCTGCTCGCGAAGGAAACCGGCGCCGCCGCGTTGGCGCTCGTGCCCGCCGCCGCCGCATGGCTGCCGGGTCGCGAGGGCGGTGCGGCCCGCGTGCGTTGGCCGGCGCTGCTCGCCGTGCTCGCCGCCGTGCTCACGGTGTGGGCGGTCGCGCGTACGGTCGTGCTCGACGTGCCGATCGCGGGCGCCCTGCTCGGATTGCGCGAGCACCGAGTCGATGTCGATCCGTCGCGCATCGCCGAGCTGTTGTCGGCGCAGCTGCTGCTGTTGGCCTGGCCGCTGCCGCTGCTGCCGGTGCGCGTGGTGCCGCCACTCGGGGCAGCGCCCGCCGTCGGCGCGGTTCTCGTCGCAGTGGCGTTGCTCGGCGCTGTCTGGCGCAGTCGCCTGGATCCGCGCTGGGCCTTCGCGGCCGCCGTGCTGCTGCTGCCGCTGCTGCCGAGCCTGCTGCATCACGACACCATCGGTCTCTATCCGATCGCGGACCGCTATCTCTACCTGCCGGTCGCGGGCGCTGTGCTGCTCGTCATGCACGTGCCGTGGCCGGCGCGCGTTCGTCGCGTCGGCCCGGTGCTCGTCCTGGCGATGGCTGCATGCTCGTGGCGCGGTGCGTTCCTGCGCCACGACGATCAGGCGCTCGCCGTGCATGCGCTGGCCTACATGCCGCACGATCCCGGCGTACTCGCGATGGCGGCGGACGCCCAGTTGCCGTCGGTGTTCGATGCCGATCCCTGGGCCCTGATGCGATGCGAACGGCTCTATCACGGCGCGCTCGCGCGGGTCGACGCGCAGGCCCGGGACGAACAGAGCAAACGCATCGTCGCCAATGCGCACCTCGGCCTGGCCTGGTGTGGGCTGATGCGATGGTCCGAGGCCGATGCGCAGCAACGGCCGCCCGCGACCGCCGTGGTCGACGCGTTCTGGCGAGCCGTCGAGGTGGACCCGCGCGATCCCGCGGCATGGGTCGGGCTCGGCATCGCCTGCGGCGAGGCCAGCGATCTCGCCGCCTCACAGGCGGCGTTCGAGAAGGCGCTGGTCCTCGATCCGCGCAATGCCCAGGCGCGGGCCGGGCTGCAGCAGCTGTCGACGGCGCGGCGGTGAGCCGCCGCCGCCGCGCCGCAGCGGGCGAGCGTTGCTCAGAAGCCCCCGAGCAGCACGTTCGCCGCGTTGGTCGCGATCAGGCCGAGCTGGTTGGCGCCGGGTCGATACTCGTAGAACTGTGAGTAGACGTGGGCGCCGAGCAGGGCCGGATGGGAGAACATCTGCTGCACCCTGGCGCCGCCGAGGCTGTTGGCGACCGCGATCAGCGACACCATCGGGTCGACGTACTGGTAGCAGCCGGTCATGCCGAAGGCGTTGAGCGATCGCGGCAGGTTGACGCCGTTGCTGCGCGAATTGGACAGCCCCATGGTGAAGATGGTCAGCGCGTTCGCGGCGCCGCCATGCAGCGAGAACGACAGCAGGTTCGCGAGCTCGGGTAGGCCTTCGACGGTGTGCCAGGGCTGCGAGTTGGCCGGACCACAGGAGCTGCCGAAGGTCGTGGTCGAACCCGTGAGGAAGCCGCCTTCGCGCACCATGTAGAAGCCCTCCTGGGTCGACGAGGCGACGTCGGCGTCGCCGGCGACGACGCCCTGCTGCCAGGTCAGCATGTAGCCGCTCAGGCTGACGGTGCCGTAGGTCGGGTGATAGAACGACAGCAGGAAACTGCGTGGCGAGGATCGCGGTATGCGGGCGACCACCGGCAACGTGGTCGTCGACGACAGCCTGACGTTGCCGACGAGGCCGGCGTAGATCGGCTGCAGCACGACCGGCAGCTGGTTGTCGTCGCGATGGCTGAAACGGACGTCGATGGAATGGCCGGCGGTCTGTAGCCGCCAGCTGCCGAGGTACTGTTCGGGTACGTTCGTCGTCGACGGCGGCACCGGATCGAGGAAGCGGTCGAACGCCGTGATCGACGATGGCACGCGGGCGTAGCCGCCGAAGCCCGGGTTGAGGGTCGAGCCCGGGTTGTTGTGGCTGACGCCGGCCAGCTCACCGCCGTACTGGTCGACCACCGAGTAGATGAACTCGGAGCCGAGGGTCGGCGTCTCGCGCTGCTCGTCCCAGCGCATGTTCTCGTTCGGTTGCGATTTGTACCAGAAGCGCAGCGTGGTGCCGTCGAGCTCGCCGTTGACGCGGCGGACGTTGCCGTTGGTCTCGTAGAAGATGCCGACGCGGCGGTCCGTGACGCCGCCGGCGCTGCGGTCGAGCCACATCTGCGCGATGCCCGGCAGGTGGAAGATGTCGAGCGTTCCGCGCCAGCCGTCGAAGCAGATCGTGCGTCGGCCGAGGAGCTTCAGCTCGGGCCACGGCTGGCCGTTGGTGACGGCGCCGGTGATGTAGGCGGCCTTGTAGCCGTACTGGATGTAGTCGTAGCCGATGTAGGTGTAGCCGCCCGGGTTCGTCGTCCGGCCCCAGCTGTTCTTGACGATGAAGTAGTGGTCGTTGCTATTGGCGGCCGAGCGGTCGTAGCCGACGATCAACATCGAATGGCCGCCGCCACCGCCGGCGTTGCTGGTGTGCCAGATCGGGCCGCTACGGTCGCCGAGCACCGAGAAGTCCCAGACCACCTCGTAGCCTTGCCGCAGCACCGCTTCGATCGCGGCAGGGCTGTTCGGCTGGGCGATCGAGTGGTAGCCGAGACCCGAGTAGTAGGCCGGCGCCAGCAGCGCGGTGCGCGGCAAGTTGGCCGGGTCGAGGTTCCAGTCGTCGGCGTTGCGCTGCGAGTCCCAGTGCGGCGAGCTCGACGGGTACGGCAGCGGGTAGTTGTTCGGCTGGTAGTCCATGTAGGTCTGCCGCGGCGCCCGCATGCCGCGCGTCAGCCATTCGAGCATGCCGGCACCGTCGCCGCCGCCCCAGGCGCCGAGCTGGCTCTCACGGGCATCGGGTCCGCCGGCCTGCAGCTGGGACCAGTCAGGGTGCAGCCAGAACATCTTGGCGAGGTAGTTGACGAACTCCTCGGACAGGTCGAGCGTGAGGCCCTGGCGCTTGTAGCGGGCCTCGATGGCGGCGACGGCCGAGAACGTGATGCAGGTCGTTCGGTTGCCCTGGCTGCGGATGTCGGTCTGGTACTGGGTCAGGTCGACGACGGTCTGGGCGAACAGGGCGGGCGTCGGCAACAGGGCACCGAGCGCCGCGATGGCGAGGAGGTGGATCTTCATATCATCGGCAGGAATGACATGCGGCGCCGGATGTCGCACCTGGACTTGCAGGAATTGCACTGCGCGCCGCTGCGACGCGGACGTTCAGCGCTCGTCGAGGCCGGCGGCGAGCCGGGTCAGCGCGCGTCCGAGCAGGGTGCGCGTCGCCGACTCGGTGCGCCCCAGGCGGGTCGCGATCTCGCGGTGGGGCAGACCGACGATGCGCGCCAGCAGGATGACCTCGCGGTAGTCGTCGGGCATGCGGTCGAGGGCGGCCTCGAGACGCTCGATCTCCTCCTGCGCGATGGCGTCGCGGCTCGGTGTCACCAGCGAGGCATAGACCCGGGTGTCGACGTCGGCTGCCGGTGCTTCACGGCGCAGGTCCCGCCGCTGCCGGCCGTGGAAGCGGGCGCGCTCGCGGAGCTTGTTGAGCGCGGTCGTCAGCAGCCAGCCCAGCAGCGCGCTTTCGCCGCGAAACTCGAAGCCGTCGCGCGCCTCCAGCACCTCGCGGCACACCGACTGGACCACGTCGACCGAGGCCTCGCGCGACCGCAACGGCGCGCTCATGTGCAGCCTGACGTAGGCATGCAGTCGCGGCAGGTAGCGGGCCACGAGCACGTCGAGCGCGTGGCTGTCTCCGGCCGTCGCGGCGTCGAACAGGGGCCGGATCGGGTCGTCGGACATCGACAGGATGTTAGCGCGGTCCTGCAAGCTTGCAGGCGGCCGGTTACCCTCCCGTCCCATGGCCGATACGACGACTTCCTCGACCCTGCCGGACGAGCTCGAGGAGCAGCTCTACGCGCTGTGGTTCGAGGCCGAGGAACGCGATGCGGCGTTCGAGGCGTTGTGCGTCGACAATCCGCAGCACGAACGGACGCTGCGGGCGCGGTTCGAGGCCCTGGTCCGCAGCGACGGGCTGCTCGGTCGCGTTCGCGGTCAGCTCGAGCTGCCCGTGCCGAGCGATCAGGTCGGTCCGTTCCAGGTGTTGCGGGTGCTCGGCGAAGGCGGCTTCGGCACCGTCTATCTCGCCGAGCAGTCGGTGCCGGTGCGACGGACGGTGGCGCTCAAGGTGTTGCATCCCCGCCGCGTCGATCCGCGCACGCTGCAGCGCTTCGAGGACGAGCGCCAGACCCTGGCGCGGTTGCAGCACGCCTCGATCGCGCACGTCTACGACGCCGGCACCACGCCCGAAGGTCTGCACTACTTCGCCATGGAGTACGTGGCGGGCAAGCCGATCACCGCCTTCTGTGCCGACCTCGGCGCCGACATCGACGGTCGACTGCGGTTGTTCCTACGCGTCTGTGCCGCCATCCACCATGCCCATCAGCGCGGCGTCGTCCACCGCGACATCAAGCCGTCCAACGTGCTGGTCCGGGTCGAAGACGGGCAGCCGCTGCCGAAGGTCATCGACTTCGGCATCGCCAAGATGCTGGCCGAGATCCCGGAGAGTTCCGATCACACCCTGCAAGGTGCCCAGGTCGGGACGCCGGGCTACATGAGCCCCGAGCAGGCCGCCGGTGAGCCGGTGGACACCCGCACCGACGTCTACGCGCTCGGCGTGTTGCTGTGCGAACTGCTGACCGGAGAACCGCCGTTCGCGCGGGAGCGGTTGCGCGGCACGAGCTTCCCGGAGCTGGTGCGGATGCTCAAGCACGAGAGTCCGCGCCGCCCGAGTCAGATCGTGGCGGCGCGCCGCGGTCGGGACGGGGTGGATGAACGGCTGCTCCGACGATTGCGCAGCGACCTCGATTGGGTCGTGCTCGAGGCCGTGGCGACGCGGCGCGAAGATCGATACACCTCGGTGGCGGCGTTCGCCGAGGACATCGATCGTCACCTTCGCGGCGAGCCGGTCGCGGCCAGGCGCAACGCGACGGCCTACGTGCTGGCCAAGTTCGCCCGCCGGCACCGCGTCGCGTTCGCGTTCGCGGCTTTGCTGACGGTGTCGGTGGCCGTCGTCATCGCAGGCCTGCTGTGGGGCATCGGCGAGGTGTCACAGGCCCGCGCGGTCGCCGAAGGGCAGCGCGATGCGGCCGAGGAGCAGGCCGTCGCGGCATCGGTCGCGGCGGCCCAGCTGGCGCTCGATTCGGGCGACGTCCAGGCGGCGATCGACTACCTCGCCGCGGTTCCCGCCACACGGCGCGGCTGGGAGTGGCGTCACCTGGCGGCGCAGAGCGATCGCAGCCTGAGCAGCATCGACTGCGACGAGATCTACTCCGACGTCGTGTGGCTCGACGACGAACGGGTGCTGGCGTTGCCGATGTGGGATGTTGCGGCCGTGTGGAACACGCGGACCGGACAGCTCGAGCGACGCTTCGAACCGAACGACGGCGTCTACCGGCGTTGCGCCTTCGACGCGACCCGCGGCGAGATCGCGCTCGCCGCGTCCGACCTGTCGTTGTGGGACGCCGCCAGCGGCAGCTGTCGCCGCCGCTATCACCGGTTGCCCGAGGAGGCCTTCGGTACTGCCCTGTCCGCCGACGGGCAGTGGATCGTCGTCGTCGGCCGCGGACGTTGGCTCGACATCGTGGCCCGCGATGGTTCTACTCCGCATCGTCGGCTGCGCCTCGAAGAGGACGCCACCGCCGTGACGTTCGCCGCCGCCGACGAGCTCTGCCTCGGCATGCGCTCGGGTGAGGTGCTGCGGGTCGGACTCGCCGATGGCGCGGTGCGGGCTCGCATGCGTGGCCATACCGACAACGTTGACGCCGTGCTCGTCGATCAGAATGCCGGCCTCGTGTTCAGCGCCTCGATCGACACCACGGTCCGGGTCTGGGACCTGGCGACCGGGGCGCCGCGGGCCGAGCTGCCGTGTCAGGTGCGGATGCGGCGGTTGGCGTTGGCCGCGGATGGCGACCGGCTCTACGCCTGTGGCGGCTGGTCGGATCACCGCCTGCTGGTGTGGGAAACGACCACGTTCAGGGTCGTCGGCGGCTATCACGGCCATCGCAGCGGCGTCAACAGCGTTGCGTTGAGTCCCGATGGCACCCGCCTGGCGACCGTCTCCCGTGATGCGTCGTTGCGGCTGTGGTCGGCCCGGCCGCCGGCGAAGATGCAGCGTCTCGAGGCTGGCAGCGATGCTCGAGAGCTGGCGGTCGACCACGACGGGACGCGCTTCGCGAGCGCGTCGTACGATGGGCGGGTTTCGGTCTGGGACGCGGCGAGTCTCGAACCCGTGCTGCGGATCGACGACGACGAGAGCTGGTCGGCCTGCGCGCTCGGGCGCGACACGGTCTACACGGTCGGCAACCGCGTGCGCGCGTTGCGCCTCGGTGATGCGGCCGAACTCGCGATCGGCGAGACCCACGGTCGCCGGGTCGACAGCCTGGCCATCGACGCCGACGAGCGTTGGCTGGTCGGCGGTCACGGCGGCCATCTGTTGATCTGGACGTTGCCCGGATTGGTGCTCGAGCACGATCTCGAGTTGCCGGTCGGCGCCGCCACGCTCCAGTTCGACCCCGAGGCCGGGGCGTTCGCGGTCGCGTGCGGCGATGGTTGCGTGCGCTGGGTCGAACCCGCGCGCGGCGAGGTGCTGCGGCAGATGCCGGTGCCCGGCGCCGACGCCGGGCCGGACAGCGCGTTGGTCCGCGCGCTCGCCATCGACCATGGCCTGCTGGTCACGGGCGTCGAGCGCACGCTCGCGATCGCCGCTGACAACGGCACCCGGCGGATCACCGCCGACGCGATCTGCGCCGCGGTCTCGCCTGACGGGCGGCGCGTCGTGACGGGCGGATCGGATCAGAAGGTGCGGCTCTGGGATCCGGCGACCGGCCGTCAGCTGCTCGTCTTCTACGGCCTCGTCTACGGCGTCGCGCGCGTCCACTTCGTCGATGGCGGACGGCGCATCATCGCCCTCGTGCACCGCTGGGAAGCGCCGACCTACGTGCACGTCTGGGAGGCGCCCGACGCCGTGCCGCGGTTGCGTTGATACGATCACGTCGGCATGAACCTCAGGATCCTGTCGGGCTGTCTGCTGGTCGTCGTGGCCTGTCCCCTCTCGGCACAGGAACGGTTGCCGGTGCCGGATGCGACGGCGCTGGCCGCGGCCCAGGAGGCCTTCCTCGAGATCCTGGCGCGAGCCGGTGCCGCATCGAGCCACGAACTGCTCGACCTCGCGCACGATCCGAAGTCGGCGCCCGTCGTGCGCTGGCTGTTGTGCCAGCACGGCGAACGCGTCGCGCGGGTCGCCCTGGATCTCGAAGCCGGACTCCGTGCTGCCGACGAGTCCGCCGCGATCTTCGCCATCGACGGCACGACCGCGCGCGCCGATTGCCTGCGGCGCTTCGCCGCGACGACCGGAATGTCGGTGCAGGCGCTCGTCGGGGCCTGGCTCGGCGAAGCCGAGCGCGCGCTCGACGGCGGCACCGATCCTGCCGCGAGTCTCGCGAGTGCGCTCGCGCTTGCGGCGGCCGATTCGCCGCCGGGACTCGCCGCCCTCGCGCATCGTGAGGCGGCGGCCATCGTCAGCGCTCGTGACGCGAGGAACGCGAGCGCCGCCGCACCCGACGACTTCGCGCTGCGCGGACGCGCTCTCGCCTTCCACTGTTGCCGTCGGGATCAGGGTCTGGTCGACCTCGAGCGCGGCGGTGCCCGCCTCGGACGCGTCGCCGCCGCCAAGATCGGCCGCGGCGCGGACGACCCCCTCGCGCCGGTGCGGGCGGCCGAGCACTGGCTCAGCCTCAGTCGCAGCGAGACCGACCGGGCGGTGCAACGCAATCTGCAGCGGCGGGCCTTGGCGCTGCTCGATGCCGTGGCCCTTGCGTGCTGGCCCCGAACCGATGCTGACACGCCGCCGGCATTGGCCGGCCCCGAAGGTGGCCGCGCCTTGGCGCTGCAGGCGAGGGTCACCGACGATCTGCGCGCGTTCGCCACGCCGGGAGTCGATGCCGTCCGCTTCAGCGGTGCGGCCGATCTCGAACGACTCGTCGTGACGAACGGCGAATGGAAGATCGAGGACGGCCTGCTGCTCGGTCGCAGCACCGGGGCGGCCACGCGCGCGACGTTACCGTTCGCGTTCCGGACGATAGATTGCGTGACCATCCGGGCCGGCATCCGCAGTCCGGACGGACTCAACCTGCGGGTCGCGGTCGGCGACGTCAATCTGTTGCTCAACTGGGAAGTCGCCGACGAGAACCACTGCTACTTCGGCGATGCCTGCGTACGGGTCGGGCCGCGCTGCCTCGTGGCCGGCACCGAGCACACGATCCGATTGCGACAGATCGGCGATCGTCGCGTCGTGTTGATCGACGACAAGGTCATGGCCGTAGGCGAGGGCAAGCTCGGCGGCCCGATCACGGTCTACCCGGCGCTGGGCAGCGAGATCTTCGTGCGGTCGATCGACGTCGTCGGCGACGTGGCCTGGCCGGCCGTGGTCGAAGGTCCGACCGGCACGACGCGGTGATCGATTCAGTTGCCGACCGTCGCGTGCAGCCGATTCGAGAAACACGCGCGACGTCCCCCGGTCACAGACAGGACCACGGGATCGCCGTGATGCGGTCGTCCAGCTGCATCGGTCGCGGGCACCGACAGACGACGACACCACGCCTGGCCGTGCCGCGATTCTCGTCGAGGAACCGCCGCAGGTGTCGGCAGTCGGCCGACGTCGGGCGCTCCGTCCACTTCACCTCGATCGGCGTCACTCCGCCAGCCTCGGCGACGATGAAGTCGATCTCGGCGCCGTCCTTCGTCCGCATGTAGTGCAGCGTTCCGCGACCGCGATACCGAAGCCGCTTCCAGATCTCGATGCCGACCCACTGCTCGAAGATCGGACCCGGGGCAGCTTGCACGGTCGTGCGCGACACGGGCACGTTCGCGGCGCCGTGTCGGACCCCGACGTCGAATACGAAGAATCGCGGCGTCGACAACACGGACTTGCGCGCGCTGCCCGACCAGGACGGCACGAAGAAGCCGACGAACATGTCCTCCAGCAGCTGGTAGTACGACTTGACCGTCGGCTGTGAGACGCCGGACTCCCGGGAGATCGCCGCGTAGTTCACGATCTGCCCCGATTCGCGCGCCGCCAGGTGCAGGAAACGCAGGAACGCGGCCCAGTCCTTCACGAGCGCTTCGCGACGGATCTCCTCCTCGAGATGGGCGATCGCGTAGCTGCGCAGCAGCGACCCGCGGTCGCGCTCGGGCGCGGCGGCGATGCCCGGCAATTCGCCGAACGCGAGCCTCGTCTCGAGGTCCGCGGCCGGGAACAGCTCGGAGGGCGCGCTGCGCCAGCGCAGCCGTGCGATCGCGTGCTCGGCGGTGACCGGTGCGGGCGCTGCCGGGCGCTCGACGGTCGTCAACGGGAACAGACGATGGAGGATGCTCCGACCAGGCAGCAGGTTCGTGCCCGACTTGCGCAGCTTCCGCGACGAGCTGCCGCAGAGCACGAATCGCCAACGGCGTCGGTCGTGGTCGTACAGGTGCTGCACTGCGTCGAAGATCGCCGGGACGTTCTGCGCCTCGTCGACGAAGACCGTGGTGGCGCCGCGGCGCTTCGACATCGCCCGACATTCGGACGTGAACGCGCTCGTGTCACCGAGATACCGCGAACGGACACCGGGCTCCGAGAGATCGATCGCCACCGTCTCCCTGGGTAGGACCGCACGGAGCAACGTCGACTTGCCGGTCTGGCGCGCACCGAAGAGGATGTGCACGTAGGGGCGGCGGAGCCGGGAACGGAGCGATTCCTGGTTCCATCGGGCAAACACCCCGGGATCCTAGCAAGCGAGAAATATAAAGCCTACTTTAGATTCCTCGTCCTTTCCCAAAGTGCTCTTCGAGATTCCTCGCGTGCCATCACGCTCCTCCGCCCCTTCGTGCGTTCGATCGACCTCGTCGGCGACGTGGCCTGGCCGGTCGTGGTCGAAGGGCCGACCGACACGACGCGTTGATCGATTCAGTTGCCGACCGTCGCGTGCAGCCGATTCGAGAACGAGGCCTGCGCGCTCGGCGGGATCAGCGCGCACGGGGTGGCGCCGCTCAGGAACGCGGCCCACTGCGTGTAGAGATCCAGGCCGAGGAAGTAGGCGTCGTTCGGCACCGCCAGCGGGTACGAACCCGCACCGCCGCTGCCGAGGACGAACGCGTAGTCGTTCTGGGCGTTGTAGGTGCAGCCGCCGCAGCCCTGGGTCACGTTGGCGAGCTGGATGCTGGCGAACAGCAGGTCGGAGCCGGCACCCGTGACCCGGAGTCGAAGGTCAGCATTGCCGACCGCCACCGGGCCATTGAAGGTGTTGTTGCCGCCGTTGCCGCAGGCGCCGCCGAGGTTGTAGACCGGGCCGCCGACGCCGATCGCCTCGTAGCGTCGGGCGAGGATGCTGCCCGTGTACGGACCGAAGAACGGCGCGCTAGTCCGGCCGAAGACGATCAGGGCGTCGTCCTCGCCGCCGACCGCGCTGCTCGAACGCCGGCTGGCGATCGCCGGCGAGTTGCAGAGGACCTCGTAGCCGGAGGGCACCGAGATCGTCTGCGGCGAGCCGGCGTAGCGCAGCGTCGTCGGTGCGAAGCAACGGGCGTGGATCTCGGTTTGGTAGTAGGGCGCGCCCGGGATCTCGTTGACCCAGCTGATCACGTACTTGGTCTCGAGGTTGCCGACGGCGGGTTGGTCCTGATGGATGTTGAAGCCCGTCGCGACGGCGACCGGGGACGTCACGTTCTGCACGCGGGTCGTGTTCCAGTGCAGGCGGCGGCAGTAGACGTCGCTCTTGCCCGTGCTGCCGGGCTCTTCCTGCGAGTAGGCGATGACGTAGTCCCAGCCGTCGCCATCGACCGCGGGGTTGTGGTTGTCGACGGTCGTCGTGGTGACGGGAAGGGTCGGCCCGAGCATGTTGGTGTTGCGGTCGACGATGGCGGCCTCGATGTCCCAGTCGGCGATCAGTCGCTCCCACGCCACGAGCCAACGGCCGTCGTTGCCGCCGCACTGGCTGATGCAGGGGTTGCGTTGCGGGTAGCCGGTGCTGACGGTCAGCGTCGGACTCTGGAACAGGTTCGAGGTGCGGATCGTGCGCGCCTTGATGTCCTGGCTGCCCTCCTGCCAGACGACCATCAGCTTGTCACTCGACGTCGTCGCCTCGCCGCCGACGTCGGGGTACATCGCATCGGCGGACGTCAGGGTGACGTTGACGCCGGACGACAGCGCACCGGTGCTGCCGTCGATGACGCGGGCGCGGATGGCCCACGGGCCCGACGATGTCATGTGACGTTGCCAGGCGCAGAGGAACATGTCGCCCTGGTTGCCGTTGGCGACGGCGGGTCTCGAATCGGCGAAGGTCGACGTCGTCACGAACACGGTGCTGCCGACCAGCGCGCCGCCGAGGCTGAACATCTGGCCGTAGATGTCACTGTCGCCGGACGAGAACGCGACCTCCCAGACGACGAAGTAGCGATCGAGCGACTCGTCGAAGGCGACGTCGGGGAAGAAGCCTTCGGTCGAGTGGACCAGGAAGGCCGTGCCGACCATCGGGTCGAGCGCCATCGGGTAGCTGGCGGTTTCGACGAACGCGGCGGGCAGCGAGAACTCGACGACCTCACCGTCGAACGACAAGCCGCCGGCGACGCGCGCGCCACCGACATCGATGCCGATGACGGCGCCGATCGAGACGCCGCCGATGCCCTCGGCGGTGAAGGTGAGGCCGGTGTCCTGGCGGCCGCGTTGCTCGGTCGCGAGCTCGGTGACGATGCGGCCGCGGACGACGAGGTCGCCGCTGCCGTCGGGTCGGTGCGCGAACTCGAAGGCCTGCTCGATGCCGTCGGGGCGGACCTGCCAGGTCTCGACGATCTGCGGACCGCGCGGGTAGCGGACGAGGGTGCTCTCGTGGGTCGGTGCGGCGGCCGTTGTGGCGGCGGCGTCGAAGAGCGTGACCGCGCCGCGCCGGATCGAGAGCAGTTCGAACTGCAACGGGAAGTTCCGTGATGCCTCGCGCCCGAGCGCAGGCGTGTAGCGGACCCCGCGTTCATCGAATGCGGCCTTGTAGGTTGCGCCGGCGCCACACAGCACGCCGTCGATCACCTCGAGGCCGCACGAACGCCCGATGACATCGAGCTGGTCGCCGGACGTGGGGGCCGTCGCGTCCTGGGCGGCGAGGGGCAGGAGGAAGGCCGCGGCGGCGGCCAGGGCGGGGAGAGAGCGGGTGATCGGGTGCGACATGGTCGTTCTCGAGAGCAATGACATCGCGATGGCGATGTGGCAGTCGATCTGCGAGAAAACCGTGGCCGGCGAGCGCCGGGGAGTGCGGGACGCCGTCCGCATCGCGTTTGCCCGACGGCCACCATTCCGGTGCGAACACGTCCGCGCGCCGTCGTCTTCGGCTCCACGCCCAGGGATTCGGCACAGGAAGGACGCGCGGCAATGGGCAGCTTGCTTGGCCGAGAGGGGTTTGAGTCGAGTGCGGCGGATTCTTGAGAATCCACCAAGGGATGGATGGCTGTTTCTCGCCTCACCGAGCATGAGGCATGGGTTCCGCTCGACGGAGACCTGAAACCAACGACCGATTCGGAAAGCCCACGATGAAGACGCATTCCATGTTCGATCGAGCGGTGCGCGCGGCGTTCGAATTGACAGGTGATCCTGCGGGGCAGGCAGCCACTAGCCCGTGGTCTCCGATCGGCATCTGGATCATCGCAGCCGTCGTCGCCGGCAGTATCAGCTGCTCTGCAACGGCTCAGAGCACCTGGATGAAACGGCCGGCTCCAGATGCTCTCAGAGGAAGCGCGCTCGCCTACGACAGCGGGCGTGGCCGAACAGTGCTCTTCGGGGGTGAAAGCCTCTTTGGCCGCGAAGTCGCCGACACCTGGGAGTACGACGGGGTCAGCTGGTCGTTGCGCACGTCCGCGACCAGCCCGCCCGCGCGTTCTTTCCATTCGCTGGCCTATGACAGTTTGCGAGGCCGGGTCGTGTTGTTCGGTGGGAATGTGGGGAGCTGGAACACCGGCGGCGGACTGGCCGACACATGGGAATACGACGGGGTCAACTGGTCGCTGCGCACGCTCGCGACCAGCCCGCCCGCGCGTTCCCAGCACACGCTGACCTATGACAGTTTGCGCGGCCGGGTAGTGCTCTTCGGTGGGATGGCGAACGATGGCACCTACCTCGCCGACACGTGGGAATACGACGGTGCCAACTGGTCCCAGCGTTCTCCGACAAACAGTCCGGTCGGACGCGTCAGCCACGCGGCGGCCTTCGACAGCGCACGCGGCGAAGTCGTGCTCTTCGGTGGAGCTGGCAGCGGATACCTACGCGATACCTGGGTTTTCGACGGGGCCAACTGGTCCCTGCGCACACCCGCGAGCAGACCGTCGGCACGCGCCTTCCACGCCATGGCCTACGACAGCGCGCGCGGCCAGGTCATTCTCTTCGCGGGGGCCAGGATCGGTGGTCTCGGTGGCGACACATGGGGATGGGACGGTGCGAACTGGGTCCAGCTCACCCCCGCAATCAGTCCGCCCGCCCGTTGGACACACGCGATGGCCTATGACAGTGCGCGCAGCCGCGTCGTGCTCTTCGGCGGGGATGATGACAACCAGACGTTCCCCGACACTTGGGAGTTCGATGGGAGCGACTGGTCCTCGCGTGGTCTCGCGACCAGCCCGTCCGGGCGCGACAGTCACGCGATGGCCTACGACAGCGTGCATGGCCTCGTCGTACTCTTCGGCGGAGCCAACGCCTCCCACCGCCTCGATGACACCTGGGATTACGACGGCGCAAACTGGACCCGGCGCAGGCCCTCAACCAGCCCATCCGCGCGTGCCCACCACACGCTGGCCTACGACAGCGGGCGCGGCCGCGTGGTGCTCTTCGGGGGAAGGACGACCGCAACCAACTCACTCGCCGAACCCTGGGAATTGACGTTGTTGTTTTCGTAAGTGCCACTCATTTCGAGTTTACGTTTCGACTGCACAACGTCGGCTGCAATCAAGTAGCAGCGGGGTAGCTCGCGGCGCGGAATGAGCGGCTTTCAAGACGCGAGGTCCCACGTATTCTCCGCCCGATGAAGACCATTGCATTCGAGTCCACCTGGCCGGACCTCACGCCCATCAGTAGTGATCGGCTTCGGCAAGCGAACGAACTGGCCCTGCGGTTTCGGTCGTCGACCGGCTACATGCGCAGGCACTACGAGGAATGCGTGGTTTACGTGTTCCAGGGCAACGGAGGCGAGGTGCAGATCCGCGAGCACGCCGGGTTGCGCATCGTGGTGCGTCCGGACATCGAGGACTGCGACCTTGATTCGGCGATCGCCTGGATGGAGAACCCACCCAGGGACGCGCTCAAGGATCGCTACCGCAACCTGCCCGACAAGAAACTGCCGCGGTTCCGCCGCCCTGCGAACGAGCGAACGCTGCGGAGGAGCCTGCTGACCTTCTACCGGCGGCACTGCCTGCCTCGGTCATGCGAGTTCATCCGAACGTGGTTTGGCATCCAGGATCTGCAAGCTGGGGGTAGCGCCCAGCGAGACCTGCGCTAAGCTCTCGGCCTCTGGGACGAACTGTCCCCGCCGGGCCACCCGGTGCATTTCATACCCTGCTGGGTCAGAGCGCGAAGGGCGATCTACCGCCCCGAGTGGATTGAGCGCGACACGGCGACAACCGGAACCGCTGCGAGCGGCCGGATCGCGATTCCCCGTGTCCAAGAAGCTCTCCACAGCGAAGCCTATTCCCAAGAAGGCAATCCCTCCCGCCAGCTACCACCCGGACAAGCCGAATCTCGACACCGCCGAGACGGCCTGGGTCATCAGCAAGCACGTCGACACTCTGCGCCGTCTCCAGAAGCTCGGCCTGGGCCCGCCGTTCAGCATCAACGCTGATGGCACGATCATCTACTCCCGTGCCGTAGTCGAGGAGTGGCTGCGAAGCCGCAGCTTCACCAATCCGCTCCAGGCCATCGAACTGCTGCGCCGCGAGCGCGCCATGCGTAGGCGTGCCGGCCGCGCAAAGGAGGTCAGCGATGCCTGACCCCAAAGAAAAAGGGCCCACCACGCGGACGACTGCGTGGCGGGCCCCGGCAAAAACAAGGACACCGATAGCCTACGCCGCCGCATTGCCGCCGGGAATCCCCTTGCACCGGGAAGCACGCCGTCGTGTTCCGCCAATAGAACAACGTGGAGGTGCGCGATGAGCGACACGCAAACCGACGGCGCACCTCTGCCCGTCCCGGACTACGAGGCATCAGTGCGGTTCCTCGAACTGCACGGACCCGAGGAAGTTTGGCTCCTGCTGGCCATCCATGCGCTCAGCGGCAGGATAACCGGGCGGTCCTTCCCGCCTGATCCCCGGCGCCGAGAGATCGTGCTTGCGTGGTTGGCGAAGCACGGCACGCCGCAGCAAACACCGCACGGCCCTCTCGGTCACAACATTCACTATCACCCCAATCCCGCACACGCCCATGCCAAGCTACGAGGGGGCAAGGCGTCGAAGACCGACATCGCCGAGGTGCGATACCTCATGGTCGATTGCGACCCCCGCGTGGGCGAGGAACTGAGCGCCGAGCAGCAGCGGCTCCGCTCCGTCTTCGCCAAGGAGACCGTGCGACCGACCTTCCTCGTTGATTCGGGGAACGGCTTGCAAGCCCTCTACAAACTGCAAGACCCCATTCCGTTGCCTCGGGGCACCGAAGAAGAGGCCGATGCCGCAGCGCTCTACAACCTGGGCCTCGCCGTGCGCCTGGATGGCGACAGGGCGTGCAAGGACATCTCGCACGTCATGCGGCTTCCGGGAACGGTCAACTGGCCGAATGCAACAAAGCGCAAGAAGGGCCGCGTGCCCGCGCTCGCTGTCCTACTGGAGCACAACGAGGTTGCACATGAGCTGACCGCGTTCCCACCAGCACCATCGGCGACCTCGCCCACGCCCCGGGAATCGTCTGCTAAGACGTTCTCCAAAGAAGTCGGTGCCGCCAGCAGCGTAGCTATCGACCAACTTCAGATTCCCGGGATGTGCAGGGCCATCATCCTCGCCGGTGACGATGTTGACCGGCCCGATCGCTTCAATGGTGACCGCTCCAAGGCCGTGTGGTATGCGGTGCACGAACTGGTCCGGTGTGGTGTCGATGACGACACGATTCACGCCATCATCACGGGCCCTCAGTTCGCCATCAGCGCTCATGTCCTGGACCAAGCCAAGCCCGCGGCGTATGCGTGGCAGCAGATCAAGAAGGCGCATGACGCTGAGAAGGCATCGCCGCCAGTTCTCTTTCCCGGAACGCCGCTACGGTCAGCACGGACTTTCTTGCGGCGGGAGATGAGGCACTTGGTGCGCTTCCGCGACGAGTGGTTCTCCTACGACGGCTGTGCGTTTTATAGGCAGCTGACGGATACGACCGTTCGCGCATCGGTCCAGAGATTCCTCGACGGGGCTCTGACTCTCGACGGAGACAGCAAACTCGTGGCCTTCCCGGTCGCGCCCAACACAGTAGGTGCCGTCGAAACGGTCCTGAAAGCGGATGTCGACATCCCGGGCGAGAGCTACCTGGATGTGACGCGATGGCTCCGGAATCCGGGACCGCCCCCCAGCGAGATCGTCTCATGCAGGAACGGATTGCTGCACCTTCCCGCGCGGCTCCTGCTGCCGGCAACGCCCGACTTCTTTACACTGAACGCACTCGACGTTCGATTCGACCCGACGGCCCCAGTGCCACTGGCGTGGTTGCGCTTTCTTGACCAACTGTGGCCGGGCGACCCGCAGTGTATCTCGCTCCTGCAGGAGTGGTTCGGTTACGTCATCATGCGGGGAACGGACCAGCACAAGATCCTACTGCTGGTTGGACCACCGCGGAGTGGGAAGACTACGATCGCCAGGGTGCTGACCGAGCTTGTCGGTAACGCCAACGTAGCCAACCCGACACTGCATAGCCTCGCTGTCCGCTTCGGGACTTCGCAACTCCTGGGCAAGCAATTGGCCATCATTTCGGAGGCTCGAATGGACGCGCGTAGCGCTGATGCGAGCCACACGGCGAGTCTGCTGCTCAGCATCAGCGGCGAAGACGAAGTGGCCGTGGAGCGCAAGTTCAAAGACATCATCAAGGTGCGCTTGCCGACTCGCGTTACCATCATCTCAAATGAGCTGCCTGCAGTTGCCGAGAATAGCGGAGCCCTGAGCAACCGTCTGCTGATGCTCGGCATCGGTGTCAGCTTCCTTGGCAAGGAGGACCGCGGGCTCTTGGGTCGCCTCTTGGGTGAGTTGCCGGGCATCCTGAACTGGAGCTTCGAAGGCTACGAACGACTCATGAAGCGCGGGCACTTCGTGCAACCCGACAGTGGACGGGAACTCCGCGAGCAGTTCGAGGATGTCTCTTCGCCGATGGCAGCGTTCGCCCGTGAGTCCTGCGACTTTCGAGCAGACGCATGGGTGACCAAGCGCAGGTTGTTCGCTGCCTACCAGCACCATGCTCAGCGGTCCGGGCTTCGGTGGGCGAAGACGTATCAACAGTTCTGCGCCGACTTCCTTGCTGCTTTTCGCGGGAAGGTTCGCGACACGCGGCCGGCGGCAAGGGGGCGCGGTGGGGCGCGAGAGCGCGGGTTCGCCGGGGTGTCGCTACGCGATCGAGACCCGACGGACGGCGGGACAGAGAGCCAGACGGATCTGCCGTTTTGAATGAGCGCGGTCTGCGTGGCTCCGCCGTCCGAAGGCGGCCGTCCATTCGCCGGTGGGCTCTGCGCGGTCCGGGCGGTCCGGGCGGTCCGCCCGGACCGCGACAACTCGCGCCGCGGGCGGTGGGGCGGCGAGGCGCCCAGTAGGGCTCTCTCACCTTCTCCTCCGCTCCTCCTGCCCCCAACGATCTAGATAGCCCGGACCGGTCGGACCGGTCGGACCGAGTCTCGTCCGAACAGACGTTACGCGAATACCTGCATGCAGTTTGGCCCGGACGGGTCGGACTGGGGCCCGCTGCACGCAGACGCTTCGGACCGTCCCTACGCGCGCGCGAGGCTGACGGCGGCGACCGACTTCCCGGGGCGAACGCGGGAGCGTGGCGGACCCGCCCGCCGCGTTGGGCACGGGCTGCACGTTGCGGTTGCTCCGGGAGCAGCCAGGTAGTGCCGCGCCCAGTCGGGTCTCGACGCCGCAGCAAAGGCCCACGACGATACGCCTATGATGCAATTGCACCGAGCAATGCCAATGACCGCAGAGAGGAAGGCCGTCTTCCTGCGCGAGTTGTCGTTGCACGGTGTCGTCATAGCCGCAGCGCGCACCGCGTCTCCCGGGGCGAAAGAAAGCGCGCGCGCCTCGTTCTACGACGAGCGAGAGGCCGACGCGCAGTTCGCCGCAGACTGGGACGCGGCGGTTGAGCAGGCCAACGCGAACCTCGAACTGGAGATGCACCGTCGCGGTGTGCTGGGCTACGAGGAACAGCAACTCGACGACAACGGCGTCGTCGTTCGCTCCTTCCGCAAGTACAGCGACAACCTGCTGCTGGCCCTCGCGCGAAAGCGCATCGCTGGCTTCGCGACGACAACGGCCAACGTCCAACTGACCGGCGACGTGCGCAGCACCCTGTCTCTCGACGACAGCACCGTTGCCGAAGCCGTGCGCCGGGTCGCAGCCGACCTTCGTCGCGGCCTCCAGCACCTCGTAGCCACTGAGCGAGGCCGGCTCCTGGCGCAGGAGGAGCATACGGAGGCCGCTGAGACCATCAGGTGTATTGAGCCAGGAAGGGAACCAGCATGACGAAACCAGAAGAGATCGGAGTCGTGAAGGCGCGTCTCGGCAGTGAGATGGAGTCGCTTCGTGAGCGGATCGCGAAGGCTACGGATCGGTTGCAGTGCATCGCGCTTGCCGCCGAGAGGGGCGACAAGGTCGCGGTGCGAGAGCGAAACTCCCTGCACGCCGAACGGCTGGCCGCCAACCAGCGGCTGGAAGAGGTGACGAGCGCCATCGCGTCCGCTGACGCCTTGACCCGCGACGCCGAGGACGCCGCTCTGCGGGTCCAGCGCGAGACCGCCCGCGGCGAAGTCGCGCGGCTGCAAGAACAGAGGCTGAGCCTCGCCGCCCGTCTGGACGCAGCGTTCGAGGAACTGGACGCGGCTTGGCGCGAACTCGCCGCGGCGAACGGCGAGTTGAATGCGTGGTCCAGCAGGGCAGGCCTGCCCCCGTCTGCTGGGCGACGCGATGTCAGTTGGCTGATGCGCGCGTTCTGGAAGCTCGCGCCGGAGATCGCTCGCCAAGTGCGCCTCGCCCCGCAGTTGCGGACCTGCGGCCAACCCTTCGCGGCGAGCGTCGCGGGCAGCGAGGCGACCGCCTGACCTGTGAGTGCCCCAAAGCGGACAAGGAGGAGATGATGAGCCCCAGCGAAGAAGTCGAGTTCGGTCGAGATCCCCGGATCCTCAAGATGCAGGAGGCCGCGTCAGAGCGCATCGCGAGCTACGCGAAGTCTCAGCGGCGCGAAGACGAGACCGAGGCCCAGACCTACCGCCGGCTGGCGGTGGAGATGGATCCGACGTTTGTCGAGCACTACAGCGTTCAGGAGAGTCTGTACGATCTGCTTTGACGCCGACACCGCCAGGAGAGGCCGAGTTGGCCCGCGCAGTGCTGCGCGAGGCCCTGGTCACGATGACCGCCGAGGAACGGGGGCTGCTCCGGGTCGCGCTGACGCGCGACAGCGAGCGCTTCGACGAAGGCGACGAACGGCTGCTGCGGTTGTTAGTGCAGTTCGATGCGCGTGGCTGCGCCGGGCTCGGCTCGGAGGACCGCTGGGCCCTGGCGTCGGCGCTTCGCCGTTTCCGGGGCCTGTCGTGGGCCCGCTCCTACGTCGTTGCCCAGGTGCACCTCTTGGGCGCTGAGGATCTGGAGGTGTCGAGGCATGGACGATCTTGACTTCGAAGCAGAGCGGCGGATTGCCCTCCGAATCCTGGAAGCGGCCAAATTGTTGGTCGCCTACCTGGAGACCGCTCCCGCGGCACCTCGCCGCCTGTCGGAACAACTGATGGACTTGTTCTCGGAGTTGTGGCACCCAGCGTTGGCCGGAAGCACATCGAGCACCGCTTGCGAGGTCGCGGAGCAGATGAGCAACTGGATCGCACTCTGCGTTGCCGCCGTCGAGCGGCCCGACCTGCTGGAGATGGACGAGCCCTGACAGATGCTCTCGCCCGGCTACCCGGTCACGTGATGGTCCACGAGCGACCACGGCGGCGTTGGGCAGACGCGACTGCTCCCCGGTCGCCGTGCGGAACGCGGGCGTTCGTTCGGCGACTCGCTACGCTTGATCGCGGCACATCGGCCGGGGGCCGTCCGTGGCGCCTTCGATGGCGCCCTTGACTCTCCTTCTTCCCCTTTCCCTGACGGTCCCCGGCCATATTCTCGCGCCTCGCCGATCGCGGTTCGCGGCCACGCCCGCTGCTGGGCTGTTTGCCGTTCACCAGCAACGATTCAGGCTGGAGCCGGCCACAGCCGGTCGTGGCCGGCTCTGACAGGCAGACGCAACATGCTGCTGGAGCTATACTTCCAGCAGCACCATGAGCAGCACCAACCGCTTCAAGTTCACTGAGTCCAGCGTCGCACGGCGCTGCCTGCCGCCTGCTGACGGCGACCTGACGCCAGCCGGCAAGCCGTGCACGGAACGGGTCTACTGGGACACCGAGCTGCGCGGCTTCGGCGTCATCGCCCGCGCCAGGAGTTCGTCGTTCGTCGTGCTGCGAGACGTGAACCGTCGACCGGTGAAGGTGACCATCGGGCGTCTCGGCGCCTACACGGTGGCCGAGGCCAAGGACATCGCTCGCGAGCACATCGTCCTGATGAGGAAGGGTGTGAACCCCAACCAGGAGCGCGAGCGCCAGCGCCAGGAAGCGGAGAGGCAGCGCGAAGAGGGCGTGACACTGCGGGAGGCCGTGGCCATCCACGTCGCCGACATGCGTGCTGACCACTGCGCCGCCGAGTCCATCGCCTTCATCGAGCAGGTGTTCCTTCGCCTCTACATTCCCGAATGGGCCAACCGGCCGCTGGCGACCCTGTCACGGATCGCCTGTCGCGACCTGCACGCGAAGCTGACGACCGAGCGTGGGCCGGCGACCGCCAACCGCGTGGTCAAGACCCTGCGCGCCGTCTACCGGTCCGCGGCCCGGGTCTACGAGTCGCTTCCGACGGCACCAACGATCGCCGTCAAGTTCCACAAGATGAAGCGGCGTCGCTCGCCGATCGCCTGGGCCGACCTACCGCACTGGTGGGCAACCGTCGAGTCGTTGAAGAGTGGTGTGCGTCGTGACATCCAGCGCTTGCTCCTCTTCACGGGCCTGCGCTCGACGGACGGGAAGACGATCCGTTGGGAGCACATCGACTTCACGGCCGGCACGCTTCACCGGCCGAAGCCCAAGGGCGGTGAAGACCGCGCCTTCACCATCCCGCTCTGCGCCTACGTGCTCGCGATGCTCAAGCGCCGCAAGGAGGAGAATGAGCAGCGGTTCCCGGGGTCGCCCTGGGTGTTCCCCGTGCATCGCCGCAAGCAACTCGTCTCGCACATCGTCGAAGTCGACGAGCAGCGCGATGTCGACGGCCGGCGGCTCCGCGGGTTCATCCCATCGCCACACCGCCTCCGCGACACGTTCTTGTCCGCGGCACACGACTGCGGCGTGTCGCCTCTGGACCAGAAGACGCTGGCGAACCACGCGCTGCCGAGCGGCGACATCACGGAGGGCTACATCCGCCCCGGACTCGAACACCTGCGCGAGGTCGCGGAGAGGATCGCCGCGTTCCTGCTGGGCAAGGCCGGCGCGCGCCCGGCGGCGTTGGCGATCGTGCGGGGCGAGGTGGGGTAGCGCGGCGGTCGATCTACGCGGGATGAAGAACGAACAACCCGCATGGCTCTCGACGAAGCAGGCCGCCGCCCTGCTCGCCGTTCACCCCGACACGTTGCGCCGCTACCGCCGCGAGGGTGGCGGGCCGCCCTTCTCGCGGATCGGTCGCGCCGTGCGCTACAGCGCGACGGCGCTCGACGCATGGATGCAGCAGCGGTCGGCGACTTCGACAACGGACGAGGCCGCGAGGATGGCGCGCCCGTCCGCCGGCCAGTAGGTTGATGCGTAGCACAACGGCCGGGGTTGTCCGCATGGACGTCAAGGCTTGACTCTCCTTCTTCCCCTTTTCCCGAAGCCTGCCCCCGGCCACCTTCTCCCTGCACGGTGCCACCGGATGCTGTTCCGGCCGCTGCAGGCCGTTTCTGGCCGCTGTAGGCCGCTCGCGGTTGCGCTCGAAAGCAGCGCTCGCCATGCTGCCGGCAGCGGGGCGCCCTCCATGGTCAGGTGGGACGGCCCGAGGTCATCAAGCGGGCGGGCTCATGGCAGCAAATCCAACTTCGCGGGGTTCCGGGCGTTCACGGAAGGCAACGAACCGAACGAAGACCAAGCCCCCCTCGCTCGGAGTGGTCGACTTGTTCGCCGGGGCCGGAGGGATCTCGGAAGGCTTCCGCCAAGCGGGCTTCCGCGTCCTCGCCGGGTCAGACAACGACCCCGACGCAGCGGCGACGTTCGCCCTCAACTTCCCCGAGGCGCGCGTGGTCACGGGCGACGTCCGGCGGCCGGCCATCAAGCACGAGATTCTAGCGCTCGCCAAGGAAGCCGACGTGCTCGTCGGCGGCCCGCCGTGCCAAGCGTTCTCGCAGGTTCGGAACCATTCGCGGATGGCAGACGATCCGAGGAACGCACTCTACCGCGAGTTCCTGGACATCCTGGCCGAAGTGCTGCCGGTGGCGTTCGTCATGGAGAACGTGACCGGCATGGATCAAATGGGCGTGCGCGAGCAAATCGCCCGCGACCTTGCCCTTGAAGGGGAGTACACGGTCCACCCGCAGGTGGTCGACGCCGCAGACTTCGGCGTCCCGCAGACGCGGAAGCGGCTCATTTTCCTCGGCATCAAGTCTTCGCTCCGCGTTGCGCCCCCTGCGCTCCAAGGCACAAGCGCAGCAGACTCCGCGGCACTCGTTCGGTTCACGGGCAAGCGCCGGCCGCGATACCAACTTGTCGTGCAGCAGCACCTACTGAGCGCGCGGATTGGCGAGGCCCTGGCCGATCCCGAAAACTCCAGCGTTGTCAGCGCAGCCGATGCGATCTCGGACCTCGTGGACTTGCCGCCGGGCAACCGCGACGACTCGATTGCGTTCGAGAGCCTTCGGCCGGCGCAGACGGCGTATCAACGCGCGATGCGCGAGGGCGCGGGGAAAGAACTGACCAACGTCCAGGTGCCGCGGATCAACGAGGACACGAAGCTACGACTCGCCGGCATCCCGCAGGGCGGCAACCACCGCGACCTGCGCGATGAACTGCTAGAGCGCTACATCACGGGTCATCGCTGGGGCCAGGACAACGGCACCGGGCGGCTTTCACGGCGACACTTCTACGCCTACCGACGGTTGCACCCGGATATCTGGGCGTGGACCCTGAACACGAAGGCGGATTCTGTCTACCACTACGCCAAGCCGCGAGCCCTTTCGGTGCGGGAATTCGCGCGACTGCAATCGTTCCCCGACCGCTTCACGTTCACCACGGACCCGAGGCGCGGGGCTATCGAAGGGCGGCACGATGGCGGCGCCGCGCACTCTCGCTACCGGCAGGTTGGCAACGCCGTGCCGCCTCTGCTTGCCAAGGCGATTGCCGCCTCCCTGGCCCAAGCGCTGCAAGCGGGATCCTCGGCAAGAACCGCACTCCGTGCGTGCGAGCGGCCGGCGAGAGTCGCCAAGTAATGGCGCAGGCTCGCGGTAAGAAGGACGGCGGTGGCGAAATCGTCAAGGCGGCATTCGGCGCGAAGAACCGCAGCCGCCTGATCGACATCTACTTTGAGGGCCAGCGCGAGGCGGACATCACTCCGCGGAACGCTTGGGCGCACGTCTACCGTCTGTTGTTGTGGGCCGACCAAACCAACGGGCTCGCGCACTGCTACGAGAGCGACAAGAGTCAGCCGGGCAAGAACTGGTATGCGCGCTCGCTTGCCTTCCACGATTGGGTTTCAAAGTCGCTGAATTCCGAGCCGAACAAGCTCGCCGAGGGGATCGACTGGCTATTCCGTCGCGCCACAGCCGACTTGGCGGCCGAGGTCATGCGTAGTGCGGAGCGGGTCGCCGCTGCTGCGGCCCGCCAACGCGAGCCCTACGAAGGCAAGAACTTCCCGAAGCCGGGCGAGGATCCTGAGCTTGTGGCGATCGTCAAGGAAGTTCTCGGGGACGCGCTGGGCAAGGAACCCTCTGAGGAATGCTGGCAAGCGCTCGTGCAGCGAATCCGCCAATACCTCGCGCTGGAGAATAAGCGGAAGAACCTCGTGGGCGAGGGCTTCGAAGACGTCTTGGCCGCGGTTGTGCAACGAACCTGTCGGCCGGATGCGGGCGTCACGGTTCACCCGCGGCATTTGCTGCACGATCTCCCCGGCTTCAACCGCGTTCGCCGAGGCGAGAAGCCGAACAAGGTAGACGTTGCCGTCCTTCGCGCGGAAATGCGAACGCTCGTCACTGCGAAGTGGAGCGTCCGCGCCGATCGCGAGAAGCAATTCACGGCGGACTACAACGACTACGTAAGCGCCGAGTCCGACGGGAAGCCCTTCGAGTACGTGTTCGTGACGAACGAATTCGATCCCGCGCGGCTCATGCGGGCGTGCGAGAAGCTGGCCATGAATGCGCCGATGTTCACGCACGTTGTGCATATCAGCACCGACGCTCTGAAAGCGACCTACGGTGAGGGTGCTGAGGAAACGATGCGGAAGGTGGTCGACTACATCGACTCCGGGCGCCTTATCAGCTTGGAGCAATGGCTCATGCAACTCGGTCGCTTGGCGTAGCCTGCGCTCTGCTGGACGAGCGCCGGGAGCGTGTCCAGCAGCCGTTCGGACCGAAGGAGGCGGGCGTCGGTGCCCGCCACTCACCAAGAACGGCACCTCAGCAAAGATTCTCTCGCGACGACAGCCGGCTGGAGTCGGCCCCGGCCGGTCCTGGTCGGCATCGCGTCGGAGGGGGCTTCACAGGTGGCGCGGCCCTGCTGGACTGGGCTCGCGATGAACCCATCACCTCTTTGGGCGTGGATGCGCGAGCGCCACGCGATCTATCACCGCCGAGCCGCTGGGCAGCCCCGCCCCTGGACCTCGGATCCCATTCTCCAACGGCACCGCTTCTGCAACGTGTTTCGCGAGCTGGACAAGGTCACGGTCTGGATCCGCGAGAACGTCCGCGAGCCGTTCGCCGAGCACGAATACCTGTGGCTGATGCTGGCCATCGCCCGGACGATCAACCATCCGGAGACACTTACCGAGTTGGTGGCCACGCCGGGTGCTTGGCCCTTCGACGAGACCTTCGATGTCGAGCTACTTGCTGCGGTCCTGCAACGGCGGATCGACGCAGGCCTGCCGTGCTACACGGGCGCCTACATGATCCGGGCCGAGAACGACCCAAGGCAGGCCTGCTATCACTGGACGAAGCAGCAATACGTCGCGCGCATCGTCATCGGGAAGCTGTGGGAGGTTCGCGAGCAGATCGACGCGCAACTGTCTTGGACGAAGAGGCTCCAGGACGCGCAGAGGGTTTTGACTCCGTTCCGCGGCTGGGGCCCCTTCATGTCCTACGAGGTCGTGACCGACCTCCGCCACACGCGCTACCTCCGCGCGGCGACGGACACGATGACCTGGGCGAGCGCGGGCCCCGGCGCCCTCCGCGGGCTGAATCGGCTACAAGGTCGCCCGCTGGGCTCGAAGCGAAGCCCTGGCGATGCGTGCGTCGCGATGCGCGCGCTACTTGAGCAAGCGGCGAGCAACCTGCCGCCCGACTTCCCGGCTCTGGAAATGCGCGACATCGAGCACAGCTTGTGCGAGGTGGACAAGTATCTCCGCGTGCTGAATGGCGAGGGCAAGCCACGTTCGAGCTTCAGCGGGACCGTGAACTGAACGGCGGAGCGCGTCCGCGAGAAGCGGCACCTCCTACGCACAGCGGATCCGATGGCCTTGCTGACCTACCGTAGCGGCGCAGCCGACACCGGCTCCGCTGCCGCCAACCGGTCCTGACGGAACCGAAAGCGCCAGGACTGCCACCCCGAGTAGGCGCCAAAGCCGTTCTTCGCGTTGACGTTCGCGAAGAACTCCCATCCGGCGACTTCGCGGAAGGTGCGCACATCTCTGACCTCGGGGTCGTGCTCAAACCACGTGCCCAGTCGCACGCCCGTGCCCCACTGGATCTTCGCGCTGTCGTAGTCCTTGAGCCCCTTCTGCAAGTAGAGGTCGGCGATTCGCTGTGCGGCCTCGGGGCTGGGTTGCGCGCCAGCCGAGGCGGCTTGGTCCTGTGGCTTCAACTTCACATACTCGGGTCCACGGAACCGTGAGGAGATCAGGTTGCAGGACCCCAGCAGAGCCAGCAACAGCAGGACAATCGGCTTCCTCATCATGCGTTTTCCCCTTCCTCGTCTACCTACGCGTCAGCATGACGCGTGCGCTTCGCTGATCGTTGGTCGGCGCGTCTGTGGCGTAGACGACCTTGGCGATGCCGACCGTGAACTCTGCGGTGCCGGCCCGCTCCCCGGTGTCGCTCTCGACGGCCTTCAACAACTCGTCGGAGGTCGGCAACCGCAACTGCTGAAAGAGAAACGGGAGTGCCCGGAGGAGTTCAGCACGGGCGGCCTGCCATCCATCGGCGTTGGAGTTGGCTTCCAGCTCGATGGTCTTCGCTGTGGTCTGCGATGGCCCACTGACGAGCAAGTTCACGTCGCCGTAGTTGCCGTGGAACAGTGCCTTCGCCGACACCGCCTGCCACATCCCCGGCGGGACCTTCTGCAACGTGCCCGTTGAGTAGCCGAGCGGTACGAGGCACGCGGCGATCTTGCTGGGGCTGGGGAAGCCGTCCACTGTTGCCGCGGCTTGCCTCGTTGCAGCGCGCGGCGGTGGTTGTTGCGGCCGCGGCGCCTGCGCTGGAGCGACGGGCGTGCGACCCGACGGGCCGGCCGTCGGAAGCGGCGGCTTCACCAGCGCGCCGAGGCCCACCGCAACCAGGAGTGCCGCGACCAGGGCCGGGGCAGCCCGACGCGTGCGCCTATTGCCGTGGGGTCCTTGTGCCTGTCCGCGGGGATCACCGCAGGAAGGGCACGCAGGCGCGGCCTCGGAGACCTTCTTCCGACAAGCCGGGCACCGAATGAGACGAGCCATGCTCGCCGGATCGTCGCCGACCACGCGACGGCTTTAGCCCACTGCGGGCTAGACCACTCCGGGGTGGCAGCCTTGCAGCATCATGGGCTCGTCGACGGCGCTGCACACGAAGAGATACCGAGCGTTTCTCGCTCGGCTTCGGCGCGCCCGCGAGGAAGCGGGCCTGTCTCAGCAGCAGGTCGCCGACGCGCTCGGCCGCGAGCAGACCTGGGTGAGCAAGTGCGAGATCGGCGAGCGGCGCGTGGACTTCGTGGAGCTGGAGGAGCTGGCAGCGGTCTACGGCAAGGCCCTGGAGTGGTTCGCTACGCGCGGAAAGCGGTCGCAGCAGCCATGACTGCAATACTGGCAGCCATCTATCCGGTGACGCCGGATGCCGCTGCCAGAACGGCATGCTGGCGTGGACAACGTTCCAGGCTGTTGAGATCCTAAACGGTCTGTAGCACCGATATTAGGCTTTCGTTAGCGTTCGGCACACGCGTTGCCATGGCGCGGGCGGACCGGGGCGGCTAGCCCGCGCCTCGGCGAACGACGGTCAGCAGGCGGTTATTTCGAGCTGGCGTGCCTTCGAGGCGCGCCAGGGACTCGGGGACATGCGGATTGCCCCGCCGCCTGTGGAGCCGTGCGTTTGCTCTCTCCCTTGCTTGGGCTGCCCCCGGAGACGCACCCGTGACGACCCGAATGTTGATCGAACGTGTTGCCGACTTCGCGAGCTTCGGCCGCGCGATGGCGGCTGGGCGAACGCTGCCGTTCACGCCGCTGAACTTGGCTCACATCTACGTGAAGCTCGACTTCGATCCTGCTCACGAGAACGCGCGCACAGCGGACGACGCGCGCGGTTTCCTCAAGTCGGTCGCTCGCGCCTCCGTTGCTGCGAGTCTCCTTGCCGAACGCTACGGCGGCGCACTCCTGGAGGTCCAAGGCTCGATGCTCCATGCCGCGGTGCCCAGCCGCGGAACCGTCGTGCGTGAGTTCGCCGCCGATCTCCATGGCATCTACCGCGCAGTGTTCAACGATTCGCGTCGCCGAGTTCGCGGATGGCGCATGGCCGCCGACAGTGGCAAGACGCTCGTTGTCGCAAGCCGCGGCGTCCATGGGGACAACTCGTTCGTCTCGCTGGGAGAGTCCGCCAACCGACCAGCCAAGCACATCTACGCCCAGCTTGAGCTTGCCGAGGAACGGCGCTCTCTGCGGCGCTACTGCCTGGGTGTGCGCGACCCCGCCTCGGACCGTTGGCAGCACGTCGAGCTGGACTCCCTCCCGCAACGGCTCAACGAGGCCCGGGCGATCGCGGAGACAGCGCGCACGACGGATCCGCAGATGGAGTTCATGCCAGGTCTCCGCGCTCAGCAACAGCGAGTCACGGCACGGGCGACACCGCTTCCGCCAGCAGGCGCCCCGACGACTCCGACCGCCGACAGGCCAATCACCTACTTCGGCTGGGTGATGCGATGCGACCTCGACGGCTTCACGTCGCGCGTGGAGGACTGCATCGACGATGACGCCAAGCTGCTAGAACTGGCGCAACAGTTCTACGGCATCATGGACGAGGCGGCCCAGTTCGTGACCCGGCACAGCGAAGTCATGGCACAGTTGCCTTGGGCGGGCGACAACTTCACGGCAGCCGTGCTGCGGGAGAGCAAGGACGACTACGACCAAGCCCTGCCGCGCCGCCTCGTTGAGGTGCCGCTAGACTTCGACAAGGACATGGCCGACACGGCGAAGCGAGGTGGCTTCGGCGGGTGGGCACACGCGGTTGCGGGTGGTGAAGTCCACGGTAACTCCAACGGCAACGTCTACCTCGGTAGCGTGATCGTCAGCGAACGCCGATTCCTTGTGGGCGTCGGGGAAGGCTTCGGTCGCAGCACCCAGGCATTCGCTGACGTGTGCCCCAAGCCCCAGGTTGTCGTTGTCTACGAGCCAGACTGGGCACGGCTCGACGAGTCCTACAAGGAGGCGTTCGAACAGGCGGTCACGGTCCGCGGCGAGCAGTCGTCACATTACCGGGTCGCGAACGCTGTGTCCTTGACGCGCGTTCGCGCGAAGCGGGACTCCGTCGCCATTCCCACCATCGTGACCACGGCGCCGAACCGCGCTCAACCGGTGTCAACGCGGCCCTATTCGAGGTGACACGGTCCTTGAAGTTCGCTCACCTCATCGCTGCGGAGCTTCGCGATTCGTCGGTTGCTTCGCCCCACAAGGGCTTTCTCTGTGTCAAGGGGCGGTTCGACGTGGGCTCTGTGATAGCCAGCATCGCGGTCTTCGTTCCCGAGCGATTCGCCGACCTCAAGAAGGTGCCGCCGATCGTGCTGTGTTCGGAACCGTGGGTGAAGAAGGGTGCCGACTGGCACAACGAGACTTCCCTGTGCTGGGTGCTCCCGGAGGAGTGGGAGGACGCGATGAACTGGCAGGGCAAGCCGGTCGATGCGATCATGGCAGAGGGGCTGGAGTGGTTCCTTGAGGGAGTGCGCTGCCTGATGAGCCGGCACTACCACGCCCATCTGGAGGGTATCGAGACTTGGCCCACCGAGTGGCCCGCCTGGAGCCACTACGAGGCCGGAGTCAGAGAGTACAAGCAAACCAAGAACAGGCCGCAGTCGGCCCGCGGAGCGAAGCAGCCATGATGGCGAGGTTCACCGGGAACGATGGCCGTCCCAAGCTGATCGAAGCGTTGCTCCGTCATGACACCGTCGCTGGCGACGCCAGCCTTGCCGATCGGATTGCCGCAGCAGGTCAGCTCGTACAGTTCGAGGCGGGCGAAACGATCTGCGAGCAGGGTCGTGCGGATGATGATGTGTTCTTCATCATCAATGGGGCGGTGAACGTCTTCGTGAACCACCAGCACATCGGGACAAGAGAGAGCGGGACTGTCGTCGGTGAAATGGCTGCCGTTGATCCGTCGGCTGTCAGATCGGCCACCCTCAAGGCCGCTGACCAACTGGTCACCCTCAAGATGTCCGCCACCGAGTTTCTGAGGGCTGGTGGAGACTCGGGGCCCTTCTGGCGACGCCTGGCGCAACTTGGCTTTGATCGGCTTCGCATGAGGGCGAGGTTTCATCTGCCGGCGAACCCTACGCCGATCATGTTCGTGGGATCCTCGGTGGAAGGTCTGTCGGTCGCACAGGAGTTGCCGGGCTGCCTGCAACACGACAAGGTCATCGTTCGCCCGTGGACGACAAAGGGGGTCTTTGGGCCATCCGGCATTCCGATTGATGAACTCATCAGCCGTGTCGAAGAGGCCGACTTCGCTCTGTTCGTGTTCGGGCCCGATGACAAGATCCAGTCGCGCGGCAAGGACTACTCGGCCCCGAGGGACAATGTCATCTTCGAGATGGGGCTGTTCATGGGGCGCCTTGGCCGGGAACGGGTCTTCATGGTCAAGGACGCGAATGTTGACCTCAAGATCCCGAGCGACCTGACCGGCGTCACGCCCATCACCTACAGCTCCCACTCGGGCACCACCGAGGCGGATATCGCTGGAATCGTGTGTGCCGAACTGCGCAAGGCCATTCAGTCGAAGGGGGCCGTAGCGAACCGCATGAGGATGGTGCCCTAGCGAGTGCCAGAGGCGCCTCTCGAAACAGGAGGTTGAGCAATGACCAAGGAACCGAAGAACCACGGCAAGCCGTGGACCGCGGCCCAAGAGGCCGAACTGCGCCGCTTGGCGCAGCAGAACACCCCGACACGCGTGATCGGGCTCAAGATGGGGCGGACGCCGGACGCCATCTACAAGCACGCCAGCGAGACGAACGTGCCGCTCAAGCCCACGAACCAGTCGCCCTACAACCGGCGGAATCCGAGAACGGGCACCAACTCATGACAAAGAAGAAGAAGGCGCCTCCCTCCGTGCGGCCGGGCGGAGCCAAGCAGCACGGCAATCTGGTGAACAACCTCGTGCATGTGTTCGTCGACGACCAGAACCTCTTCTGGGGAATCGTCAACGACCGCCACGGCTCGAACTACCGTCTCGACTTCGGCGAACTGCTCAACGTCGTGTCCAAGGACTCGAAGGGCAAAGTCCGCGGGGTGAAGTCAGCCTACATCGCCGGGGTGATCCCTGATGACGATGACTTCTGGAAGGTCGCTGAGAACCAGGGCTTTGAGGTCCATCGTGGTTTCCTCGGCGCCAACAACCGCTCCAAGCAGGACGACGCGTTCCTCATCTCGGATCTTGTGGCAACCCTCTACGAGCAAGAGGGACCATCGACGATCGTGCTGGTTGCCGGTGATGCGGACTACGGACCACCGCTCATGAAGGCCATCGAAAAGGGCTGGCGTGTCGAGGTAGCGTTCATCGCCCGCGGTGTCTCAACGGCGCTCACGCCGTTCGTGCACGAGTTCAGGACGATCAACCCAGTAGACGTGCAGCATCTTGGCCATGGCTACCGCGGGTAGGTCGCAGCGGCATCTCCGATCCGCTCGCCGGGTAGCAGCAGAGCGCGAGGTAGGGCATAGGTAGCTCCCGCCGACCTGCCAGGACCTTCTCGGACCTGCTCAGGCCGGCTCTCGAGGCTGGTGCAGGTTGCGGATCCAGCACTTACGGGAGCGTTCGCCGGCTCGGACCTGCCCGAACCTGCTACCGCCGGTGGTTCCCGCCTTTCTCGCCGACACCTGGGACTACGATGGGGTCAACTGGTCCCTGCTTGCCCCCACAACCAACCCGTCGGCGCGTTCCGATCACGCAATGGTCTATGACAGCGCGCGCGGCAGAATCGTGCTCTTCGGTGGACTGGACGCGAGCTTCAGCTACCTCGCTGACACCTGGGAGTACGATGGAGTCAACTGGGTCCTGCGCACTCCCGCGATCAGCCCGCCAGCACGTGCCTACCACGCGATGGCCTACGACAGCGTGCGCGGCCAGGTCGTGCTCTTCGGTGGGGGGTCGAACGTCGTCGGCCCGCTTTCTGAGTAAGCGTCCGACGGGATGTCGCGGCTCTGCGCCCGGCGGCGGCGTGGCGCTGCGCTACTTGAGCGTCAGCTCGGCAGCAGCTGGCTCAGCCCCACCTGCGAACAGTGCCGCCCAGTTTGCCGGGA